>DATJKY010000827.1:0-4843 GCA_035490955.1 Terriglobia bacterium
CGCTTGGAAACGCCCGCAGACGCTGTGGACCGAACGACCCTCACGACCTGGGAAGGCTTGCGCTTCCCGGTGCTGGCCGATGAAGATGCCCTGATCTTGCAGGCATTGCACGCCTTCCAGCACACTCTGGATTATTGGTGCAGACCATCTTGCTTCCTCGAAATTGCGTATTTCATTGCGCGGCGACGTTGCGATTCCGATTTCTGGGAGCGATTCCGCTTGCGCCTCAAAGGTCGGAGGTACTTGTCTGAAATCGTAGGCCTGGTCTTCGCGATGGCCGCGTTACTGTTCAAGGCTCCTATTCCAACCGAGGTTCGTGGCTGGACAAAGGAAACACTGCCGGCGGCTCTCTCGCTTTGGGTGCAGCGTCACGGATGGAATTGGGCGCTGGCTCGGTTTCCTGGCAGCAAGCTCAGCCTGCTTGTGCACCGTCAATTCGTTGAAGATGCAGACTTATGGAAGGAGGTTATGTTGAGCCGGCTAATCCCTATCCATCGTCCGGCCCGTGTGGTCGAATCCGGTAACCCAACCCTGTCGTCGCGCACTTTAGCGACTTGGGGCCAATGGAGGTACGTTTGCTCTCGTCTAAAGTTTCACGTCGGCGGTGCTCTGGGCTACGCCTGGGAACTGCCACGTTGGAAGCTGGTCTTGCACCGCTTTCAACGCGGCGATTGCTAAAACTATTCACCCGCCAGGAGCGGAACGTACGAAGCTGCCCATCCTTTTCCTGAACCAACAAAGCTGGCGAGCCGGTGCTGAGCGTGTTCTCGACGAAGCCATACGAGCTGTAGAGCCGGACTTCGTTCCCTTAGTGGCATTTCCCGACGAGGGCCCCTTTGCCGCTGACCTGCGGAGCCGAAATGTTGAGACTCTGCTCTTTCCCCTCGGGCGTTACCGGTCGGGGCCGAAGTCCCTTACGGACATGATGGCGTTTCCACCTCGGAGTGTCTATTGCGGGTTCAGGCTGGCGCAAGTCATCCGTCGACGGAAGATCGCGCTGGTATACATAAACAGTCCCCGATGGCTCCTGGGAGGGGTGATCGCCGCCCGCCTGACGGGAAGGCCCTCTATTTACCACCTTCATATGACGCTGAGCAGAAGAACGGACCTCTTCGTGGCTGCGCACACGGCCCGCCACGTGACAAGAGTCTTGGCGTGCTCTCAAACGGCCGCTCAAAGTTTGTTGAAAGGTGATCCATCCCTCAGTCGCATCATGCAGATCGTCTACAACCCAGTGCGCAGTCCGGCTTCCGGAGTCTCGCGCCAGTCCCCGGATGACACCCTGAGCCATCTCCGCCAGTCCGGCAGTCTCATTGTCGGTGTTGTCGGTCGCATCAATCCTCAGAAAGGACAGCAGGTAGCGCTCGAAGCTGTTGGAAGGCTGGTCGCACAAGGGCTCAATGTACGGCTGGTCTTTGTAGGAGCCCCTGAGCCGCACAGCGCGGACGACAGCGCCTATCTGCGTACTCTGCAGTCTTCTGCGCGCGCCTTGGAGCTGAAAGATAGGGTCTACTGGCCAGGCTATCAGAATGATCCGGACCGGTTCTATGCAGTTTTCGATGTACTCGTTATTCCCTCGACGGTTAGCGAAGGACTTCCGCTCGTGGCCCTGGAGGGCATGCAGTGGGGAGTGCCCGTGATCGGTTCAGCAGTAGGCGGTATCACAGAAATCGTTCACGAAGGGGTGAATGGCTTACTTGTTCCGCCAGGAGATGACAAACAGCTCGCTTCCAGTCTCGCGCGCTTGCTGGCTGACCCGGAACTGCGGGCCCGGCTTGGGGCCAGTGCCCACTCCAGCGTCGACAGCCGGTTCTCGATTGATGTGTTCCGCAGCACGCTCCGACAGACCCTCCAGAATCTTTGCCCGCGGACCTAGACTCAGGCGGAGTCTAACCCGCCAACTGAAGCTAGTCTCGCTGAACCTTGGGCGCCATGGCCGCTGATGGTCGTCCCTCTCAGTCTCGCCTTGCTGTTACCTGGCCTTTGTGCTGCCCTGGTAGCAGATCGGCGTCTGCAGTTGCATGGAGTTCCATCAGCGAGCTGAAATGTTAGAAAATCTGCCGCATCAGATCGAACCCAATGCAAAACCCAGCAGGCGTGTCGGCATTGGGTTGTCCCAGGAATTGAGCTCTCGTGCCTGCCCGCTGTGCCACCGTTGTTCCCGGGCTAGTTGTGAAGCCGAAAGTGAACGCATGGCGCCAGATTTTCTTCTGGATGGCGAAGCCGAAGGCCGGGCGGTGAATTCCCAAGGCGTCGCCATTCGCGAGTGTAGGAATAACTTCTGCCACCAAGGCAACGGTCGGCCGGATGTCGAGCGCACCTCCCACGCCCAAGGAAACCGTGTTGACACCGGGAAGGTTGGGGATCGCACTTGAGAAGAAGGAAGTGGGCTGGAACAGTTCGCGGGCACCCAAAGATACCGTCGGAACCAGATAAAGTTGCGCCCGGCTGCTAATGCTTCGCGACACTATTCCCTCGATATTCTCGGTGAAGTTCCTCGAGAAGTTATTCTCGCCCTGAATGGAAACGCGCACTGCGGCGTTGAGTGGATAACCATCGTGTTCGTCAATAAAGTTATAGGCGGCCATGAGCTGAATGGGGCGGGCGATGAAAGTGGGGGAACGATAAATGCTGACCGACAACTTGTCGGTAACCCCGTAGCGAAAACCAAAGGAGGATATAGAAAAATCGTCGAACCCGGATAAAGAGCCGCCCAGCGCGGGTCCCGAGAAAGCCGGTGTGTAAACGAAGCGATGGGTGAAGTTGACGTAGAAGCCGTGCCGATCAAGGCGGCGTCCCGTCGGTAGGCTGAGAAGGAAGTCGTCGCCGGGGGTATACACCTTTGGCTGTGTACTCTCTGCAGCTTGCGTCGCGGTTGTCTGTCCAGGTTGATTCTGAGCGTTGAACGAGCGAATGTGCGCTGCAACGGCCTTGATATCCTGGTCCGACAGCTTGTCCGCCCACGCTGGCATGACGGTGCCCTTCTTGCCGTTCTTGATGGTCTCAAGAATCTGTTCGTCCGTGAGACTTGCCTGCACTCTAGGATTAGTGAAGTCTGGGGTCTTAAACGTAGCCACGCCCTTGCCATCAGGACCGTGGCACATCACGCAATTGCGCTTGAATATGGCCGCACCGTCGGGTTGGTCTGCAACAAGAGCGACGGCCGGCCCGGCCTTGCCCGTCGACGCGGAACCCTCGGAGTGAGGTTCAGCCTCCCGGATCGTGCGGGCGACTAGATCAACAACGTACTTCTTCCCGCCGCGCTCCAAGATAACCGTCGAGGTAGAGCCTTTAACGAACTCCACTCCCAGCGCCGCAGTTAGTGGCACGGCCGGCGCATCAGGGCCGCCCGGGGCCCCGGCCGCTGCCCTTCCTTCGAGAAGCTGAGCAGTGCTGATCAAAAGGGTCCCCGCGATCAGGATGTACAACATGTGTATCCCAGATAGCTTATGCATTTGGTACTCTCCGTGTTGTTTCTTGGTGCTTTCAGCGTGGCGGATCGCATGGTGTGACTCCGCCCCGTCCCTGGCTTCTCCCGGACGGCAATGGACAAACGTTCGTTGTTTGTAAACTCTATCTTCCCCCCTTCGAGCGGAGGTTTTCAAGGCGCGGTAGTCTATCGCGGGCTATCGTCCGGATGAGGACTGAAGAAGAGGTGCGGAAGGGGTGCGCAGGCGTAATTACATACCACGACCTCATCGTTGCGACGAGCCCACCGCTTTATCGTTCTCACTGGTGAGGCGGCCCGAAGGCTCTCTTGCTCTCAAAGGGCCGCTCCACCTTAGACGAAGACTTCAACCCCCGTGCCAAGATGCGTTGGATGGCATCCAGGGCGGCTGGAGAATGTCAATTATTTGTAAATTCCCAGGCTTGTGTTGACTTACAAAGGAATATTCCCATGCTTTTTGGACGGGTTGATGTCACGCTTGGTCTGGAGCATGCGCAGGGCCGCGATCAGCTTGGGGCGCGTGTCGCGCGGTTGGATAACGTCGTCCACCCAGCCGCGTTCGGCAGCAATATACGGGTTGGCAAAACGCTCCCGGAACTCCTCCACCTTCTCTCGACGCAATATTTCAGGATCATCGGCCTTCTGCAGTTCGCGCCGGTAGACAATGTTAACGGCGCCCTCCGGACCCATGACAGCAATCTCCGCCGTGGGATAGGCGAAGTTGACGTCCGTGCGGATGTGCTTGGACGACATCACGCAATAGGCCCCGCCGTAAGCCTTGCGGGTGATGACCGTGAGCTTGGGAACGGTGGCCTCGGCAAAAGCGAAGAGCAGCTTGGCGCCGTGTCGAATGATGCCGCCGAACTCCTGCTGCGTGCCCGGGAGGAAGCCCGGGACATCTTCAAAGGTAATTAGGGGGATGTTGAATGCGTCGCAGAAGCGCACGAAGCGGGCCCCTTTCACCGAGGCGTTGATGTCGAGGCACCCGGCCAGCACCTGGGGCTGATTAGCGACCACGCCCACGCTCTGCCCGCCCAGTCGCGCGAAGCCTACCACAAGGTTCTTGGCGAAGTGCTCTTGGACTTCCAGGAAGTAGCCCTCATCCACCACGTGATGAACGACGTCTTTAATGTCGTAAGGTCGGTCGGACTCCGGCGGCACAAGGATATCGAGCGCTTCGTCGCAGCGGTCCGGAAGATCGCTGGTCTCGACGTGCGGCGGGTCCTCGCGGTTGTTTTGAGGCATAAAGGAGAGCAATTCACGCACCAGGGCAAGGCAATCAGCGTCGTCGCGAGTAATAAAGTGAGCGACGCCACTCACCGTATTGTGGGTCATCGAACCGCCTAGGTCTTCTTTGGTGACGTCCTCGTGCATCACGGTCTTGATGACGTCCGG
>DATJKY010000828.1:0-9088 GCA_035490955.1 Terriglobia bacterium
GCCGGAGCAAATCGCGCCCACTGAAACCACGCTTACCGGCGTCCCTCCCGCGTCGGATTGGGCGATGATGCTGCTCGTCACGGTGTTGTAATTGTGCCTCTCAAATCTCGGAGGCGCCAGCTTGAGGGGCCCGGATTGCGCGCATTCCGGCTCGAAAAAGAACGTGTTCAGGTTCTTCACCGCAGCGCGGTTCCCCGCATTCTGGATGATGATGTGGAAGAAGCCCTGGGCGCCTGTGTCGTTCGTGTAATCGAGACATTCTACCGGAAACCGCGATCCCTCGCACTGCTTGCGAGTACCTGAAGCAACCACCTGGCCACTGCTCTCCTGAACCAGGAATAGGTCATAGTCGTTGGTGGAACTGCCGAAGGGATCGTCCCAGGTGAGGAAGATGACCACTTCGCCGCTCGCATTTAGCTCGATCTTGTCATAAGGTTGGGGTCCCAATCCCAAAACATCCACGGTGTTCGTCGTCGATTGGAACAGGTGCAAGTGGCCCGAGGCTCCGACGGCGGACATTCCGTCCGTTCCTGAATCCACATAAGCGCCCAGGTAATGCTCATCGGCATTGTTGCCGACTGCGGTGAAGTAAGCACGAATCGGGTTGGTGGTGCTGTTGAGCGCATTGGCCGTGTTGGCGGAAACATCGCTCGACCCGTCGTAAGGCGCACCGAAAAACCCGATATCATCCATGACGACGTCGGTCTGGCTGGCCAAGGAGTTCACCGCTTGCTTGAAGGCCATGCTGGTGTCAAAGTTGGCGAAGAATAACTGCGCGCCGGGAGCGATGTCGTGCACGACCTCGAGAAGCGCAGTGCCCTCGGCTCCTGCTCCTGGGAACCCGCAGGGAGGCGAGGGCGGCGGTAGTCCTTCCAGGTCTTGGTTGGCGCTGAAAGACTGCCCCGTGATTCCTCCAGTGGAGGCGGTGAGTACGCCCGCCGAGTTGCGCGTGCCGGTGGCATTGGGCAGATGGCCGGTCGCGATGGGGCCACCGGTCGCACCCTGGCACGTGGTGCATCCTGTCGCGAACACGCCCTTGAGGCCGTCCGAGATCACCCCGACCCGCACTCCCGTGCCGTCCACGTGCAGCAGAGATCGCACTTGATCAGCCCCCAGAATGGCGTCGCCTTCGGTATCCACCGAGCCGGTGTGGCGAATCCCATAGTTGGGCAGGCGAACGAACTGGACAGAAGGAAGTACGGCCAGCTTTTCCAGGTCGCCCACGGACACATGGGCTTGGACCATCGTCCGCTGAGCGTCTGTGAGTTCGAGGACTGCGCCTGCTTCCTGAAGTCGTCGCAAATTCTCTTCGCTGGCCTCGTCAAGCAGAATGTAGACCTGCACGGCACCTGCCTGGTTGATCCGCATACGGCGGGTACGAAGAGCGTCGGTAACCGATTTCGGAACTCCGTAGAAACCAAGGCCCGGCCCAGACGTGACTGGAAAGCCTCCGAGCTCTGCCTCGCGCGAAGCCCGGACTAAGTCCGCCAGAGGCGCGGCAAGCTTAGAATGCTCGCCGGTTGCAGTATCGATCGTCGCCGCGATCAATCCGGGGAAGAGTCCTCGGGACAGGAGATTTCCAACTCGTGCCCGAGATCCGCCTTGGCCCACAAATCCGCCCGGTGACACCAGGAGGAGAAAACCGGCGAACGGCAAAGGGGTAACAAGACCGACAATCCCAAACGTAGACCAGCCCATGCCTCGACCTCGTAGCCAAAACCGCAAGGAAAAACCTCCGAATAGCAGCCCGTCGCGCTGCCGACGCCCTGCGCTCACTGGACAATTCTACAAGCAATCGCCGTCAGGGCAATAGTCAGCCCCCTAGTTCTGCGACGCCTACCGGATGGCCCGGCAATACAGGCTGCGAAAAACGCTGTTCGAATTGGTGAATGTGTCGGGGTGCGCTCTGCGGTTGAAGAGTCTGTGAAACTGCCGCGGCTCAGATCTTCGTCCTGGTGGTCGGGGACCATGGTCGTGCGCCCGCCCGTAGGGCGGAAATCGGCTCTGCAGAAGCCTAGCCTAGCTTAGCTAGCTAGGCCTTGTCGATGGTTTCAGCCACGCGGTTGGCGGAACGGGTGGCCGCTTCCTGACCCCAGTTCAGGTTATCGGTGTAGGCGCCGGCAAAGTGGACGCGGCCGACAGGCTCCATGAGCGCCGGCCACATCTTGGTGAGGTCGCCAGGACGATACGTGATGGTCTCGCACGCCATGGCCCAGGGCTCTTTCGCCCAGGTTTGAAGCACGGCCTGCTCGATGTCCTCCGACTTGCCGGGATAGATCCGTCGGAAAGCGTCGAGGGCATCGCGAGCCGTAGCGCTGTTCGAGGCCGTCGCCACCAGGACGGCGCGCCGGGTTTCCACCTCTTCGGCCATTCTCCACATCTCGCTCAGGTCCGGGTCCGCTCCCTCCCAGTTGGGGCTGACTCGGTCCCGTTCCCAGAAGGCTGAGCGCGACTGGAACACGACGCGCGAGTACATGTCGTAGGCGACGGTATTCAGGGCGTACGCCTTAGACTCGGGCCATGCAGGCGTGACGGGAATCTGGCGCAGGACCAGAGCGTTCATGCAGCAGACAAGGTAGTCTCCATCCGTCGTCTTCTCGGACCCGGCCTCGCGGTAGCGCACCCGAACACCCGTCTCCCCGCGCGTGATGCTCGTCACCGGAGCGCCCAAGTGGATCCGTTCTCCGAGCCACGCCGCAAAAGCGTCCGGTAGGACTTGGTTCCCACCTTTCAATCGATACACCACCGGCGGCGCCAGGGGTACGCCCCGCCTCTTGAGAATCGCCGCGTGCCAAATAACGTGCAGCGCAGAACCATCATTACCAATGTGCTCCAGGGCACCCGGCGAGGCGCCGTCCCTCTTCAAAAGATCGGTAAATGAAATCCGGTCAAGTTGGTCGAGGTCGACTTCGAAGGGCTGATATTCGTCGTGGAAACTGTCGAGGTAGGGCTTTAGGTAGAGCGAGGCCAAGTCCCACCAGGGATGCTGGGCAAGGTAGTCCATCTCCCGCTGATTGAATCCAAACTGGGCAAGCACAGTGGGGTTCGCGAGGTCCGCCTCCGTGTACATCTTGCCCTTAAAGAAGCGGAGGACGTTCTCTCGGTGCGGATAGTACAGCGGCGTGAGGTTAAACTCGCGTACGTAGCCCCAGTAGCGGTCGTAGCCTGGCTTGGTGAAGTGTTCGGCGCCGACGTCGGCGTAGAGGCCGTCGGCTAAGGGATCGCGGATGGTTTTCACATGGCCGCCTGTCCGGCCCGCCGCCTCCAGCAGCACCACTTCGTGGCCGCGCATCATCAGTTCGTAACCACAGCAGAGTCCACCGATGCCACCACCCGCAATGATCACTCTCTTGGGTCGTTTCGCTTGGGGCCGCTGGGGCTGGGGGAGCACGCTGGGAGCCACTGCTCCCCCTACGATTCTCAGCATTTCACGCCGGTCCAAGAGACTCATCAAAGGAAGCCGCCTCCGCTACTCAAGGCTCAGCAAGGATTTATACCACAACGGGAGCCACAATGATCTCAGGCGCCAAAGGGCGAGAGCCACCTGCATCGCATGGGTAATCTAATAGTACCGTCACTGCTAATTGACTATTTAACGAATATATTGATGCGGCTGCCAATTGACAGAAGGCCTGACTGCGTTGAAGATGCGAGCATGGGTGTTGCGACTATTCTCGTACAAGAAGTTCATCCTTGCGTAAGCGCTTGTCGCTTGGTGGTGCGCAGAGAAGCAGGTTTGTCAGAGATCTCCGAGTTCGCGATCGCCGGACTGCAGATCGGGCAGCAGGTGGTGGCTATGGCAGGGCCGAGTTGCCTCAAGGACATCGCCGCCAGTCTGAGTCAAGCAGGGCTGCGTCCAGACGCCGCGCTCCGGTCCGGTCGCCTGGTCTTTCTCACGGCACCGGACTGTTTCTGTCAATTGACGAAGCCGGAGCACCCTTTGCAGCGCGGTGCACTTCGCTGTAACGGGCCACTGCTGCGCTGGGTTTCCGACTGGTCGTGGGCGTACACGAATGGCTTCTCCGCCGACGCCTTGCGTCACCAGCGTCTGGTCCACGACTTCGTGCGGTCGCTCGGCGCGCTGTCGCTCTGCACGGCGCACTGCCACAAAGTGGAGCGGAGTTCGCTGTTGGCCTTGTTGGCCGATCACCGCCGCGCTACCCGGGCGTGAGGGCATTCCCAGGCTCTTGGCCTCCAACCAGCGCTTGTTTCTTGGACTACTCAAGGTTCCTATCTGTCGGGGGTAGTGCTGGCGAAAGGAGTCCGCATGCCCTTCCGGATCGACGACAGGGTGGCCATCGTCACCGGTTCGGGCCGCGGAATCGGACGCGCTGCCGCGCAGCTGTTGGCCTTGCAAGGCGCGAGCGTCGTGGTCAGCGATCTGGACCTAAGCTTCGCTCGGGAGACGGCAGAGGCCATCAGAGCGACGGGGGGCAGGGCCCAAGTGTTGCCCGGGGACGTCTCGGCACCCCACTTTCCAAGCGAGCTCATCAGGACAACCCTGGAGATCTTCGGGGGTTTGGACATCCTTGTGAACAATGCCGGGTTCACGTGGGACGGCACCCTGCACAAGATGAGCGATGAGCAGTGGCAGGCGATCCTCGAGGTCCACTTGACCGCTCCCTTTCGCATCATCCGGGCAGCTGCGCCTTTCCTTCGCGACACGGCTAAGCGTGAGATGGCCGAGCGTGGTTGGGCCAGGGCGCGCAAGATCATCAACGTCAGTTCAACCTCCGCGACCCGTGGCAACTTTGGCCAGGCCAACTACGCCGCGGCAAAAGCAGGCGTCATCGGCCTCACCAGGGCCCTGGCTCGTGAATGGGGGCCTTTCAACATTCAGGTCAATTGCGTTGCCTTCGGCTTCATCGACACGCGGCTGACGGCAGGCAAGGAGAGCGGCGAGAGAATCCGGCGAGGCGACAAGGAGATCGATCTGGGAATACCGGAAGACATGCGCGCCAAGGCGCTGAAGCTGATCCCAATGGGAAGAGCCGGAACGCCCGAAGAGGCTGCGGGCGCAGTCTTTTTCCTGGCGTCACCCTTCTCGGATTATGTCTCAGGGCAAGTCTTGGAGGTTACGGGCGGCTTGTGAAGACTCTGCTGCAGGAATTCGGCAAGCCAACGAATCGCCGCCAGTTCATTTCTGGCGCTGCGGCACTCGCCCTGTTCGCTAAGACCACTCCCCTTGCGAGTCAGCAAGCGATGGGGTCGCTCCGTGCGAAGCTCGCCACCGATTTGCAGAGACCTCGGTACCATTTCCTGCCCGCCGCGAACTGGATGAATGACCCCAACGGGCCGTTGCAATGGAAAGGTGAATACCATCTGTTCTATCAATACAACCCCAACGGCGCGTTCTGGGGAACGATGCACTGGGGTCATGCCCGCAGTAGGGACCTCGTGCACTGGGAGCATCTTCCCATCGCCCTGGCACCCACTCCGGGTGGGCCCGACAAGGGCGGTGTCTTCTCGGGCTCGGCTTTCGTCAATCAAGGGGTGCCCACGCTCGTGTATACCGGCGTAGACCCGGAGGTCCAATGCCTGGCGACAAGCGCCGACATAATCCACTGGAGGAAATTCAGCGCCAATCCCGTGATTGGCGGCCCCCCGCCGGAACTTAACGTGACCGGCTTCCGCGATCCCTGCGTGTGGAGGGAAGGGGATACCTGGCTGATGACCATCGGCGCTGGATTCCGAGGCAAGGGGGGCGCAGTTTTACTATACGGATCCAAGGAGGCGATCCACTGGGACTACCTCCACACGCTCTGTGAGGGACCGGCCTTCGTGTCCCAACCGTCGAAGGACTGGCCGGCTGGCGATCCTGTGGCGACGGGCGAGATGTGGGAGTGTCCGGACTTCTTTTCCTTGGGTGAGAAGCACGCCCTCATCATCTCAACGCAAGGCTTTGTGTTCTATCTCATTGGTAGCTATCGTGACCGCAAGTTCCATCCCGAAGTACAGGGGCGGGCCGACTTGGGCGGGCATCTTTACGCCGCCAAGAGCATGCCGGACAGCAAGGGCCGCCGGATTCTCTGGGGCTGGATTCGGGAGGCGCGCAGCGAGGCGGCATATCGGGCTGCCGGCTGGGCAGGAGTAATGGCCTTGCCCCGCGTCCTTACGCTGGGTCCGGACGGGCTTCTGAGGATGGAGCCGGCCGAAGAACTTAGGGTGCTCCGCCAGAATCACCAACGAATGGCGACTGTTTCCGTCACGTCGTCGACTTCCGTGCCGCTGGAACACGTTCGGGGAGACGCTTTGGAGATCCTCGCAGAATTTGACCCAGGCGATGCGGAGGAATTCGGCCTTCGAGTGCGCTGCGCACCTGACGGAAGCGAGCAGACCTTTCTCCTCTATAGCCGCAGGGAGAAGCGTCTGTACGTTGATGGTCGGCAGTCGAGTCTGAGTCCTGACGCCCAGCGAGACGTTCAAGGCGGGCAGTTCGACCTGAAGCAGGACGAGCCGTTGAAGCTGCAGATCTTTCTGGATGCATCGGTCATCGAAGTCTTCGCCAGCCGCCGGGCGTGCCTGACGGAACGAATCTACCCCACGCGTGCCGACAGTCTGGGCGTAAGCCTGCTCGCTCGGAGGGGCACCGCCAGACTCCTCAACCTGGACGCCTGGGAAATGCGCGCGATCTCTCCCGACCGGCTTACGTCGTAGCCTGGGCGACCGCTGAAATCAAGCCTTCTGGAGACGGATCGCGCTTCTTGGCGAGAACCTGGAATCAGTCCAGGACCTTAGCGGCAAGACCGGTGCTTGCTCGAAGCGGCGTTGCAGGCACATGAAATGCCGCCAAGGGTTGTCAGCGTCGCATAGAAAGGAGGAAAACTAAGCGGCGCTGGCAGGCTATTCAGTTCTTCGGCAGGAACCTCACTCGACTTTAACGGGCTGGCACGTAGGACGTTAGCCTGCTAGGCGAACATGGTAACCCTTTAGGTCAAGGGAAGAAAGTCGACAACGGGGACAAAGGTGAGGCCGGCTTGGCGGACGCCGTCGATGATGGATGGCAGAGCGCTGACCGTCCGTGACTGATTCACCCGGTGGGGCGGGTAAACCCGTCTGCCGTCGTGCAGGAGGATGATCGACCCAGGCCGCAAATGCTTGAGCGTCTCCCGAGCGATATCAACCCCTTCCCGCCAGTCGTAGCCCGTATCGGACCAGTTGATCAGAGGCAAGCTGCGCTCGCGCAGCACTGGGTACATCCCCAGCCAGCGGGCACCAAAGGGCGGCCGGAAGATCCTCGGCCGGTGCCCGGTAACCGTCTCGATGACATCCTGGGCGCGGTCAATTTCGGCAGCGATGAAGGATCGGCGGCGGAAATAAGGAAAGGGATGAGAATAGGTGTGGTTGCCGACGGTGTGTCCCTCGGCGACAATGCGGCGCGCAATCTCGGGGTGGCGCTCGACGTTTTTGCCGCAGAGGAAGAACGTCGCCATCACTCCTCGCTCGCGTAGAAGGTCGAGGATCTGCCCGGTGTAAGGAGAGGATGGGCCGTCATCGAAGGTGAGCGCCACATTGCCGCCATGGGCCGGACCCCGCAGCAGCGCAGGGCCGAACACCTGCAAGCTTGGCACACTCCAGGCGTATACATAGAGGCCGCCCAACGCCACGATTCCAACGCCGCCTGCCAACGCCAGTCCGGCTTCCGTCATCGACCCCTTAACCTTCCACATACGATTCTAACATCGTGCCTTCTACAAAAGCACCCCTAAGCACCCCCAACCTCCCCCAACCTGGTATCCACAGAACCCGCCAGAACCCACACTTCAGATTGACAGCTTCTCGAACTGCACTTAGACTCAATGGCGGTACTACGGGAGGGATATAGGCCATCGACCTGATCAACCTTCAAGATCTGACGGCAGCAGCCTGCTTCGATTCACAAGAATGTGCTCTAAGGCATTGCGAGCGGCTGGAGAGTGGCGACATCCTCTTGCTGAAAGAGTCGCCGTTGCCCCCTCCCAGAGGTGAGTGCGAGTTTCTCTTCAATGTGCGGCAGACCGACTCTCGCTACCACAAGAACATCGCGTACCGACCCAGCCAGGACCGACTTACCGGATTCTCTGGAAGCGGCGCAGATGCTGGCATTCTCCGCCGGGTGTTGCGCGCTTACTCGCAACGAGTGCTCCAGGTTGTAACCCGACTTTTCGCTCCATACGCTCGGCTCTGGCAACTTGACCTCACGAGTTTCCGGCCCCTGGAAGAAGGCGGTAGGCAACTTCCTATGAAGTCTCGCAACGATTTACTTCACATCGATTCGTTTCCCACCCGGCCTACCAATGGCAACCGCATCCTGCGAGTCTTCACGAACATCAACCCCACCCGGTCCCGGGTGTGGCTCACAGGGGAGGCCTTTGAAGTGCAGGCGAAGCGCATGGCCACGGCGGCGGGGCTTTCCGATTTCGCTCACCAAGCCTGCTCCCCCTGGCATCACCTGCTCCGCCGGCTGACCCGGATGGCGAACTCCGTAGGCGTCCCTCTGCCAGACCGGTCAGCCTACGACCGCTTCATGCACAGATTCCACCATTATTTGAAAGCTAATCGGGACTTTCAGGTCAACGGCCCAAAGTGGCAATGTAAATTCCCGCCTGGTTCCTCCTGGATTGTCTTTACTGACGCGGTTCCACACGCCGTGCTGTCCGGCCAGTTTGCGCTGGAGCAGACGTTTATTGTTCCCCGCGCGGCCCTGCTTGTGCCGGATAAGGCACCGATTCACATCCTCGAGGAGTTATGCGGGACTTGCTTAACCCCTTGAAACTCGTGCAGCCTTTCAGGCCATTTGACGGCGAAAAGGAGGCACTGTCACTGAGAGTGACTCAGAGTATTTAGAGTTCATACAGCATCTTAGAGCCTTAGAGCGGAAGGCCTTTACTTCACCCGGAGCACGTTCTATACTGCGGTACAAGGATCCCTTAGTCGGCAAAACTCGAGTCATGCGCCTTGGTACGGCGCATGACCAAAGGAGGATGGCATGAGAAGAGCGACGCTTTGTGTGGTGCTCGCTATTGTCGCTTTTGCAGGATATGGCAATAAGTTTGGGGTTGCTCAAGAGACGCAGGCCCCTGCCCCCAAGGACCAACTACGTTGGCAC
>DATJKY010000829.1:0-2966 GCA_035490955.1 Terriglobia bacterium
GCGCCCAGGCGATCCCGCCTTCATTCCCATTTGAAGGGGTAGGTGTATCCCTTTTGAAGCTTAAGGAATTGTATACTGTTCAGTTAGATTCGCGCCGACGGCCCAGACATCGTCGGTCGAGACGGCAGCTACTCCGTAGAGTATTCCCTGAGCAGTCGCACCGATAGTGTTCGCGCCTGGGACAATGCTCCATGCGCTGCCGTCCCAGTGTTCGAAGAGAGTGTAATACGTGGTGTTGGGATAGCCTTCTCCGGTGTAATACGTGTAGGTGCTCGTGCCGGCGGCCCAGATGTCGTTGGCTGAAACAGCGCTGACGCTTGCCAGGGAGTTGTAGTCATACTCCACATTGGGACTTGGTACCACTTTCCAACTCGAACCGTTCCAGTGCAAAACTAGTGTGTTTCCCCCGTTGTTGGTGGTCCCCACGGCCCACACGTTGTTGGTTGCGAGGGCTGTAACCCCGGAAAGCCAATTACCATAGGGTCCATTCGGGCTGGGCACGATGCTCCACTTGGAGCCGTTCCAGTGCATGGTCAATGTCTGGTTGTTGCTCGTAAGCGTATACCCGACAGCCCAGATATCGTTTGCGTTGATCGCTGCCACGCCCGTAAGTGTGTTCTGAGAACTACCCTTGGCGTTCGGGCTCGGAATCACGGTCCACTTTGAGCCATCCCAGTGTTCAATCAGAGTTCCCTGGAACGAGCTAGTATTCACCGAAGTGTCGGTCCAACCGACCGCAATCACATTGTTCGATGAAACCGCTGTCACGCTTACGAGTTGGGAGGAGGTTAGGCCACTTGGGTTGGTGGAACCATTCGGCGCAGGAACTATGCTCCACGCCGAACCGTCCCAGTGTTCAGTTATAGCATTGTAGAGTCCATTCGTGCCGTCCGAAGCGGTGCCGACCGCCCAGACATCGTTGGTTTTCACCGCTGCTACCCCGCTCAAGGTAACGAAGTTACCTGCGGGAGTTATGGCGCTCCAGGCTGCGCCATTCCAGTGTCCGGTCGTCGCATACCCGACCTGCCAGATATCGTTGCCAGAAACGACGGCAATGTCCTGGCCGACGGGGAATGCGCTTGGATTTGACGCAATGCCAGGAATCACCTTCCAGGTTCCAGGTACACTCGCAGCCTTGAGAGACGCCACCCCCAGTTGAACAAGCAGAGCCAAAGCGCCGGCCGCCACCAGCGCGCGCCGCCAGCCAGTGTTCTTTGCAGCACGCTGATTTCGCAGCTTCATTCGATTTCCAGTGAGTTTCATGATTGTAGTCTCCTTTGTGCAAGTCTGTTCTGCCGGTTGGCCGAGAATGCGACCCTGGAGGAAGGAAGTCAATGGACGGAGCCTGAAATCTTTAGGTGGCGCGGTAACACGATCAAAACGCAGGGTTTTGACCAGCACCTGTCAGATGCGGGTCACGGCAATGTAATCGGTCATCGCCAGCCGTCAACTGTGAAGAGCTCGGAAAAGACTCGCCGGTAGGAATAGACGTAAGATTTCTGATCTTGCGAGATAAGGATCCTTGTAACCGCATTGATGCCCACCGCATCCCGAGGCCCAAATTCCTTCCACACCTTGCTGTCTCCGCTGATGAGGCGAAGCTGGGAAACGACGGCTGGAAATTCGCTAAACGTCCGCTGACGCTGCACATAGAGAAAATTCGGTGCCGGCCATAGAATCGGCGCAAGCGGATCCAGAGCCGGGATGGCGCGTGGTGGCCCGATGCCATCCGCCGGGTAAACTACCAACTTCCCATCCGAATTAAGCACGGCGACGTGAGTGCCGTCCGGTCCTATAGCAACGTTTCGCGCGACGGTGGGCGGAGAAATGGCAACCGGCTTTCCGCCACCGTGCAAGGGAATTCGGTACAGGCGAAGGCGATCGCCCGGCGCGCTGGCCAACGCCAACAGGGATTTGGCATCCGGGAAGAATTTGGCCCACTGATATTCAAGGCCGCACGGATCAACTTCTCTTGGTTTCCCACCTGTGATCGGCAGAAGCCGGAGTCGAGTCCGATCATCGGCCCGAAGCAGCAAGGCGTCCTTCATGTCCGGTGAGAGCCCCATCGCCAGACCATCACCGAGACGGAGCACGCTATGATCGGCAGCTCGATACAGGTAGGAGATGTACTTGCCCTTTGCTGCTATGCCACTCTCGTCGAAGAGAACGAGCCGGCCGTCTGCCGAGATATCGACGGCGCGAGACCAGTCCAACCAGGAGATATCCCGCTCCTCAGATTCCCCCGGCAATAACGCCGCCATCTCGAGACGGCGATCGTCTCTCGAAATCAGGAGGCGGCCGTCCGGAGCAATATCACGAAGGGCGGCGGTTCCAGGAATCTTGCCGATCAGGCGGAGCTTGCCGGCTTGCGTGATTGCGAAAAGTGAGCGGTCCTCGGATTGGCGCGATGCTGTGAACCAGACCTCGCCCGTAGCAGGATGCCACGCCAGTCCGGATGCGCTGGTCCATAGATCAGTAAGGTTTCTATGAGTCCCTGTTATGTCGACAACTGCGAGGCGACCCGCATCGTCGTGGCGCGGCGGGTATTCGAAGAACGCGATCGTATCGTTACGCGGGGATACGCGGATGCTCCCTAGCCAGCCCGGAGTCCGATACAACACGTGGCCAGGAGGGAATTCAATTTGGTTCACACCTTCGACGGCGCGAACGAGAGCCACAGTGCTGCCATCGGAAGACCAATCGGCGGACATGACATTGCGGTCGACCAGTACGGGAGCGCCACCGTTCATCGGAACGCGTGACAGCACGCTGCCGGCAATTGGCGCTACTCCCTGCCGCGTGAGGAGGGCCAATTCTCCTCGACGAGAGACCGACGCGAGGACGAACTCGATAAAACCGAGGGCGCGGGACTCTGGGCTGACGGTGTTTGTAAGAAACAACATTGGAGGACGTTTTCCCCATTGGGCGGTGTAGAGGACGGAGTGACCATCGGGAGCGAACCGTGC
>DATJKY010000830.1:0-4004 GCA_035490955.1 Terriglobia bacterium
CCTCTCACCTGCGTAATGCGGCACGCGCGGAAGCAGCCACCGCACGATCTGCCAATCTCCGCGCACCCATCGGTGCTTTCGCCGGCTGTAAGCGCTGAAGTGGGAGGGATAATCGTCGATGACCTCAAGGTCAGAAATCAACCCTGAGCGGGCATAAGCTCCTTCGATCAGATCATGACTCAAGATCGAGTTGAGGGGAAACCTCTCTGAGAGCACTTGTTGGAAGACGTCAACTTCGTAGATGCCCTTGCCGGTAAAGCTGCCCTCGCCCACCAGGTCCTGGTAGACATTGGAGATGGCTCGAGTATAGAGGTCAAAGCCTGTTTCCCCGGAATAGATAGTGGCCAAGCGGGAGCGGTTGGCGGAGCGAATGCTGATTCCCACCCTGGGCTGAAGAACGCCATAGCCTTCGACCACGGTATTCGTCACGGGGTCGATAACAGCACGGTTTAGGGGGTGAGCGAGGGTGCCCACAAGGCGGTGTGCGGTTTCCCTTGGCAATTGAGTGTCGGCATCCAGCGTAATCACGTAGCGGATTCGCGGCAGAATCGAAAGATCCCCTATTTTGACGGGAAAACTGTCGTACCGGCCGCGCAGGAGGTTGTTGAAGTCCAGCAGCTTCCCCCGCTTTCGCTCCCATCCCATCCACACGGCCTCGTTCGGGTTATAAACCCGGTGACGATGAAAGAGAAAAAAGCGTCCCCCCGTCTCGCCGCCGTATTTTTCATTTAGATCGCGAACCAACTCCGAGCAGAGCCCCGCCAAGGTGTCCCGGTGATCGAAAGGTTGTGGGGAATCGGGTGAATCTGTCAGGAGAGCGAAGTGGAGGTTGGCATCACGGTTGCCGAGATACCGTATCTCGAGGTCTCGAACCGTGTGTCGGACTTGCTGCTCGTTGTTCAGCAGGGTTGGAACCGCCACCATCGTCGTACAGTCGTCCGGAATTCCATCCGAAAAGTCCAGTTTCGGCAGTGGTCGAGGCGGGAAAAGAAACGAAGTCAGTTGATTCATGACCCCGATGGCGGACTCCGTGGCCGGAATCAATAAGAGTAGGAACGCCCAGACGAAGGGTACGGTAGTCCCCAGACCGCTGAGAACGAAGGCCATGATGGTAACGGTTAGGAGCTCAAACCCGGCGAGGTAGAACAACTCCGGCCTGTGGCCAATTACTCTCAGGATTGCCTTAGAAAAGGGCGGTCGGTATCCGATCTGTCTCTCTAGCGTCGGTCTGCCTTTGTCTACAAGGTAGTAGCCCACGTGGCTGCGGCGCTCGATGGCGCGAGGTTCCAAATTCCCTTGGGTCTTGACCCCCCGAGCAAGCTGCACTGCCGTCCGGGCGACCTCCAGCTCACCGGCTTCGGAGTGAGACGCCAACTCCTGAACGGTCCTACGATAGAGGTCGCGACTCGCAAAGTCCATGCGGATGTAGGCGTTGGAAGGATCCTGGCATAGGAGGTGCTCGGTCCCACTGAGTAATTCGAACAGTTTCTTCCAATCGGCATCACCGATATACCGAAGACTAGTGATGAGGCGCGAAAGTTCAACGCCTGCCTGGGGATGCCTAGCCCCCAATCCGCCGCCGGCATCACCAGCACCAGGACGGAGACCTTTGGCGCTGATCCCAATTTGTTCCAGCAACACGAGCTGCATCAGAGGCCGCAGGGCCCACAACTCGTCCACTTCGAAGGCCTCGTGCTCCTGGGCAGCTCGAAAATAGATCCCAAGGGCTTGTTCTTCGAAAGCAAACGCAGTAGCTCGCAGAAAAGCCTCCGAGGCCGCGTAGGCGCGAGGCACTCGCCGGCGCTTTTCGCCTTCCATATCTATCCGGGGAAGAGGGCGACTAGTGTGGAGCCAGCGGCCGGTATCCTGGAGGGCTGTCTGCAGGAGCCTCGAGTTATCGAGCAACGCTCGCGCTGCCTCGGGCAACGGACCGGCGTGCGGAGTCGGTTTGCGAAGCTCGCCCCTCGCGTCTTCGATCGACTTCGCGATCTCGTCCCACTTGATCTCAAGGCCTCGGCAGCGACTGCGCGTGGGGCTGAGCTTCCATTGGCTTGCCTCATGCCAGGCGTCACGCCTCAGCTTCTCGAGAGTGTCGTGGCCAGGTACGGGATGTTCTTGTTCCTCTTCTTCATATAAGGGTGGCGAGGAAGGAGGTACGGCAGGGATTCCTGTAGATCGATGGGCTTCCAAAATGAAGTCGTCGGTCATCTTCGATCTGATTCCTAGCGGTAGTTCGCTGCCTGCAATTCGAACATTTCAGAATACCGTCCGCGCCTCGAGATCAACTGCGCATGGTTACCCTCTTCCGCAATCCGGCCATTCTCCAAGACCAGGATTCGGTCCGCCATCCGGACAGTGGAGAAGCGATGGGATATCAGTACCGCCATCTTGTCGGCAGTCAGTTCGGCGAAGCGCTGGAAAACCTCATGCTCCGACCGTGCGTCCAGCGAGGCGGTGGGCTCATCGAGGATGAGAAGCTGGGCGTCCCGAAGATAAGCTCGCGCTAGAGCCACCTTCTGCCACTCGCCAATGGAGAGATCTACGCCGCCTTCAAAGCGGCGTCCGAGCATCTGCTCGTAGCCGTGAGGGAGTCTGGCCACCACGGCGTGAGCGAGACTCTTGCGAGCCGCGGCCTCGATCTTACGGCGATTGGTTTGCTCCCGAATCTCACCCACCGCTATATTCTCTTTGGCCGTAAAGTCATAGCGCATAAAATCCTGGAAGATGACAGCGATCTGGCTGCACAAATCCTCAAGATTGTAATCGCGGAGGTCCACGCCGTCGAGCAGAATCTGTCCCTCGAAGGGATCATAGAGTCGGGTTAGAAGCTTGACGATGGTGGTTTTTCCCTGCCCATTTTCGCCGATCAAGGCAACGCGTTCGCCGGGTTCCAACCGCAGATCGAGATTCTTAAGCACCGGCCGTTCCGTTCCCGGGTACGCGAAGGAGATATTACGGAATTCAAATCCGCGACAAATGGGGCGTGGGGCCAGAAGTGCGTCGGGCCTCGATCGAATCGCGGGCCGCACCCCGAAGAACTCCAATAGGTCGGTCAAGAAAAGCGCCTGATCCGCGATGCCGGAGAAGGTCGAAAAAGTCATCTGGATGTTGGTGCTGGCGCCGGCAATGGCGCCGGTCAGGAAGGTCATAACCCCCACGCTCAGGTTCCCTGCAACGGTTTGATAGATCACCCAGGCGTAGGTGCCGTAATAGCCAGCCGTACTCAGCAAGGACAGCAGTGAGCCTCCCCAAAGCCGGCGTTTGGCGAGCCCGACGTTCTGGTGATAAATGCCT
This sequence comes from Terriglobia bacterium, assembly GCA_035490955.1. GTDB lineage: Bacteria > Acidobacteriota > Terriglobia > UBA7540 > UBA7540 > DATJKY01. Next base: position 3,295 of record DATJKY010000830.1, read on the forward strand.
TCCGAAAGCCTCTTAAACTGTGCCGTCAGAAATGGGCCGAGACCAAAAAGCTTGAGCTCTTTGGCGCTTTCTTTGCTGGCACCGAGTACCCGCAGATAGTCCAGCTGCCGACGCACCGGTGTCTGGTTAAACGCCAGCGAATAGCCCAGAAATGCGAAATGGCTCTCACCCAAAAAGGCTGGGACAACGGCGGCGATCAGTACCAGCAGCAGCCAGGGAGAATAAACAAAAATGCCGGCCGCGAGGGTAACACTCGTTATGACCTGCTGCAAAACCCGGCCGATGGCCTGAATCATTCCCAGCCGGTCCGTTCCCTGCACTCTGGCTCGCTCCAGCTTGTCGTAGAAGACTGGGTCCTCATAGGAAGCGATATCCAGACGGGATGCGTGCTCCATGGTGCGGACACTGATATGGAAGATGTACTTATCGGCCAGCAGCGTATCGCCATAATCGATCGCCCGGCTTAGGATCGTGCCTAAACCGGCCAAGCCGAATTCCATGGCCACCAGCCACCAGAACCACGGAACCAGAGGACCTCGCTTTGCCACATGGACGACAACGGCATCAATGATCCAGCGGGTCACGGACAGCATGGCGAGGGGGATCAGCGCCGATAGAACTCGCAGCCCCAAACCCCAAAGGACCACCCCAGGTCCCGCTTCCCAGACTATCCGGAGCACGGGAGGGACGTTCCCTAACGCCCTGAGGCG
>DATJKY010000831.1:0-14735 GCA_035490955.1 Terriglobia bacterium
ACGACGTTAACGGTCAGTTTGGCCCCGGTACGGACGCGGCTCTCCGCGCATTCCAGCGGAGTGTAAGCTTGCCAGCCGACGGCCTGGCAGGCCCAAATACAATTGCCGCGCTGACGACACCCTCGGTAACGTCCAATGTAAGGTTGGACCAGGTTGTGGCCATGTTCCCGCAAGCTCCGCGAATGAACGTTCAATTGCACCTGCCGTTTGTCCTCAAGGCGCTGCTAAACGCCAATTTGGCGGACAAAAGCATGGTTCTCATGGCGCTCGGCACCATCCGGGCTGAGGTGGCAGCTTTTCAACCTATCGACGAACTCGTCTCACCGTTTAACACCACGGCGGGCGGCCGGCCGTTCGACAAGTACGACAATCGACGGGACCTCGGTAACCTTGGACCACCGGACGGGGTGCGCTTCAAAGGCCGTGGCTTCGTTCAGTTAACGGGTCGGGCGAACTACCGGCAGTACAGCAGCGCTATCGGTCTGGGTAGCCAGCTGGTCCGCGACCCAGACCTTGCTAACGATCCGGAGATCGCCGCCAAACTCCTTGCTGCTTTCCTCAAGGACAAGGAGGCCAGCATCAGGCGGGCTTTGCAAGGAGGAGACCTGGCTACAGCCCGAAAACTTGTGAACGGAGGCCGCCACGGTTTGGAGGATTTCGAAGATGCATTCCATCGTGGACAGGCTCTGGTCCCTGATGACGTGCACGTCCAGACGGCTTAGCGTTCCCTTGTCAGGCCTCTTGTCGTTCGCCTGGTTGTGGTGCTACCTATGAATGACGACAGACGGTAAAGGACGCATGTGAACAACGACTCACTGGAAAGGATTATACTGGCCGTCGCCGAGTCCCGAGGCCTCGATGCTTTATTGCAGACGATCGTGCGAGGGTTGGCGGAACTATCTGATGTTGCTCTGGCACGCATTTGGCTGTTGGCCCCGGGTGACATCTGCGCGTCCTGCCGCCTTCGGAGCGTATGCCCGGACCAGACCCGCTGCCTCCATCTGGTGGCGAGCGCCGGCAATCCAGTGTCTCAGAATGGACCGGTGGAGGGCACAGCGGAGGGTTGGACGCGCATTGACGGCTACTTCCGGCGGCTACCCCTGAACACTACGTTAACGGCGAATCACGTCGGCGGAACAGGCCAACCGGTTCTTCTCCAAGAGAGCTCCGAGAGAGAACTGTGGGTCTCCCGGCCCGATTGGGTGAGGACGCAGCGGATTCAGAGTTTTGCCGGACAGCCCCTCATCGTCCGGGAGGAAGTCCTAGGAGTGCTTGGCGTCTTTAGTCGCGTCCGGCTGAACGAACAGCGGTTCGGGTGGTTGCGCGCTTTTGCGAACCACGCCGCCGCGGCCATCTCCAACATTCGGGCGACGGAGCACATCAAGGCCCTCAATGCCCAGTTAACAGCCACTGCGGAGCGAAACCGCACGCTGCTTGAAATCAATAACGCCATGATTACGAGCCTGTCGGCGGAGGCCCTTCTCCACTCCATTGCCGAGGCGCTCGGTCGCGTCGTGCCGTTTGACCGTGCCGCGCTGACGTTGTACCAGCATGAAAGGGATGTCTTCCGCTTTATGGCCTTTGAGGGTGGCTTCGTCTCTGATTATTTCCGGCCGGGGCTGGAGATTGACCCGAAGGAGAATAGCGTCGGGTGGGTGTTCCGTCATCAGCAGCCTATCCTTCGCCGCGATCTCGAAAAGGAGCAGGAGTACGCCAATGAGCGCCGCCTCGCTGCCGAGGGAATGCGGTCGCACTGCGTAGTCCCGCTGATCGTGCAGGGAAAGAGTATCGGGACTTTTAACGTCGCGAGCAGGAACCGGGATCAGTACTCCCAGGCCGATGCCGAGTTCCTGCTGAAGGTGGCGAACCAGGCGGCACTGGTGATGGCGAACATGAAATCGTACGAAGATATCGCTTCGCTTAACCTAAAGGTGGCGCAAAGCGCGGAGCGGTGGGGCGCCGTCTTCGAGAATTCTGCCATCGGTGTTGCGCTGACCGATCTGAGCGGCCGGTACCTCGCTGCGAACAGCGCCTACCAGAAAATGCTGGGTTACACCGAGGAGGAACTGCGGACGCTTTCTTTCCTAGACGTCACGCACGAGGACTATCGCGAATCCAACCGCTCATTCGCCGCCGAGCTGCTGGAAGGGAAACGACAACAGTTTCAGATTGAGAAGCAGTATCGGCGCAAGGACGGCAATTTAGTCTGGGGGAGCACCAACGTTTCTCTTGTTCCCGGCACCGAGAGTATGCCGCAAATCGTCCTGGGCCTCTCTGAAGACATCACGGAACGAAAACGGGCGGAAGCCGCGCTCCAGAAGAGCGAGGAGCGCAATCGCATTCTCCTTGAGATCAACAACGCCATTATAACCAACCTGACGCAGGAGGCGCTGCTGCAGTCTATTGCCAAGGCCTTGCGTCGTGTTATCTCTTTCGACCGGAGCGCCATTACACTCTACAATCCGCAGCGAAACACCTTCCGTTTTCTGGCGGTAGAGGGGCATTTGCATTCGGACTATTTCCGAACCGGGCTGGAAGTAGGCCACGATGAGACCAGCGCGGGCTGGGTGTTCGACCATCAGCAGCCTCTACTGCGCCGCGATCTCGAAAAAGAACAGCAGTTCGCGAACGAGCACCGCCTGGCAACGGAGGGTGTCCGATCTATCTGCGTGGTTCCCTTGATCTTCCTGGGAAAGAGCATCGGCACACTCAGCGTAGTGAGCCAGACCGAGGATCAGTATTCGGAGGCGGAGGCGGCATTCCTGCAGGAGGTCGCGAAGCAGGTGGCCCTGGCGGTGGAGAACATGAAATCCTACCAGGAGATCGCCGCCCTAAGCAAAACGGTCGCCCGCACGGCCGACCAACTGCGCACGTTGCTGGAGATCAACAACGCCATCATTACGGACCTCTCTGAGGAGGCCCTTCTCCGCTCCTTTTCCGAGGCCGTACGTCGCGTCGTGCCTTTCGACCGAGCCGCCCTGACGCTGTACCTGCCTGAAAAAGAAGCCTTTCGCTACCTGGCAGTGGAGAGTCGGCTAACGTCGATTTTTTTCCAGCCCGGGCTTGAGTTCAACCGCAAGGAAAGCATTTCGGCGTGGGTTTTCGACAACCAGCGGGCCGTGGTGCGCCGCGATCTTGAAAAAGAACAGCAATACTCGAACGATAGGCGCCTTGTCGCGGAGGGCCTCAGGTCCGATTGCATAGTTCCCCTCATTATTCGGGGAAGGAGCATCGGCACACTCAATGTCGGCAGCACAGCAAGGAACCAGTATTCGGAGGTGGACGCGGAATTTCTGCAGGAGGTCGCCAACCAGGTTGCCCTGGCCCTGGAAAACACGAAGTCCTATGAGGAAATCGCAGCCCTCAAAGCGAGACTGGAAAAAGAGAACATCTACCTGCAGGAGGAAATCCGCACGGGGTACAATTTTGAGGAAATCGTAGGCAGCAGTCCCGCACTACTGGCGGTTCTCCGCAAGGTCGAGCAGGTAGCTTCCACCGACTCCACGGTGTTGATTTACGGAGAGACCGGGACGGGAAAGGAGTTGATCGCGCGCGCCATCCACGATCGCAGCGCGCGCCGGCACCGCCCCCTGGTCAGGGTGGACTGTGGCGCCTTCTCAGCGGGTCTTGTGGAAAGCGAACTCTTCGGCCACGTGAAGGGGGCCTTTACCGGAGCCGTAGACAAGAGGATCGGCCGCTTTGAGCTGGCCGACGGCGGGACGATGCTGCTGGACGAAGTGGGCGAGCTGCCTTTAGAAACCCAGGTGAAGCTGCTGCGCGTCCTCCAGGAACACGAGTTTGAGCTCGTGGGGAGCAGTCACACCGTCCGCGTGGATGTACGGGTGATCGCCGCTACCAACCGCAATCTCGATGAGGACGTGGACGCTGGTCGCTTCCGCTCCGACCTCTTCTACCGCCTGAACGTCTTTCCCCTCAAGATTCCCCCTCTGCGCGATCGCCGCGCTGACATTCCGCTCCTGGTGATGTTCTACCTGATGCGTTTCGGCAGAAAGCTGGGCAAGAAGGTGGACTCGGTCGCGTAGGAGACGATGGATCGGCTGACAAACTACCCGTGGCCGGGGAACGTCCGAGAACTGCAGAACGTCGTCGAGCGGGCTGTGGTGTTATCCCAAGGTCCCATTCTGCAGCTGGACCAGGACCTTGTACCAGTTCCTGAATCCTCGCGCCGTCTTGAGACGGCGGAGACCTCGGTTCAACGGAATCCGCGTCCCAGTCCCGCTCCATCAAGTCTCCTCACTTTGCAAGAAGTGGAGCGAGACCATATCCTGGCCGCCCTCCGTCGGACAGGTGGAGTCATTGAGGGACCGAGAGGCGCGGCTCGAATTCTCAATCTGCATCCCAACACCCTTCGTCACCGGATGGGGAAACTGGGGATTAAGCGTTCCAGCCACCACGGATCGTAGTTGGCTCGCTCACTGCCCACCTATCGCCCACCAAATATGGTGGGGCGATTAAACGTTCCCACGCTGAGAAGGTGTGAAGGAATTTGTCGCTCCGCCACAGAGACATAGCGGCACAGAGAAAAGCCCGAACACTCAAACGTACTACGCCACTGTGAAGCGATTGAGTAACAAGCCATAAGTTACAGTGTTCAGGAGACTTTTGACTGCCCGCAAATTCCATACGTTTCGATTGTTGGTTCTCCGAGCGTGCGTATCTCTGTGCCTCCTTGGCTAAAGAACCCTCCTTAGGCGGGCAAAACCAGCGCAAAGATCAAACGGACGCGTGTTTGGCACGCCGCTTGCTGCGGTTAGCCCGTGACTTGGGTAGAAGGCGAGAGTGTTTAGGCAATCACGCGGGCGACCTGAGTTGGAGGCATGAGAGGGAATCGTCCTCTGTGGTCGCAGGATGCTGAGGATTTCAATTGTCGAGTCGTCGAGCCAAGCCTGTACGCTCCGGGTGGAGGGTCAAGTGAAGGGTTGTTTTGTTGAGGAACTACGAAGGTCCTGCGAACAGGCTCTCGTTAGCGGTAGTCGGCTGCGTCTGGACTTGGCTGACGTTTCCTTCGCCGATTCCTGCGGGGTCGCCCTCCTCAAGAACTTAAGCCGCCGCCAAGTGGCTCTTGTAAACCTCTCGCCATTTATTGGAGAGCAACTTAAGGAGGGCGCATTCTGACCACTTGCACCGGCCACCCGTTGCGTTCGCTAGCGATTAAGGATGCGTCTCGCAGGTCGCTGAAAAAGCCTCCGATTCACGTCATCCCGAAGCGAAGCGTGGGATCTGCTTTTCTTCTGTTTTCAATGAGATGAGGCAGATACTTCGCTGCGTTCGGCATGACAGGTACTCTTTTTCAGGAACTTGTTAGAAATCAAGTCGGAGGACAGGAGATTATGCTCGCACATCTGGAAAACGAGACGACGCTTGTCGCTGAGGCACGGGCGGGTGATGCCAATGCCTTTGCGGCCTTGATGGGCCAATATGAGAGCCACGTTTACCGCTTGGCCCTCAATATCACTCAGAATCCACAGGACGCGGAGGATGCTCTCCAAGATGCATTTCTGAAGGCCTATACGCACCTCGGGGAGTTCCGCGGAGACTCGCTATTCTCCACTTGGCTTGTACGGATTGCCACCAATGAGGCGCTGACTAAAATTCGCCAACGCCCCCCGGAATGGCGGGTCTCTTCGGCCGAGCCGGGTGGGGCCGAAAAGGAAACCTCCAGGCCGCGGGAAATTAAGGACAACGACGACAACCCCGAGGAACGCTACGGCAAGAGGGAATTGCTTGAGATTCTGTCCGAGGTCATCGAAAGCCTGGATGTGTCGCTCCGCATGGTCTTTGTTCTGCGGGACATACAGAGCTTTTCCACCGAAGACACAGCAAGGCTTCTTGGGCTCTCGGAAGCAGCCGTCAAGACACGTCTGATGCGAGCGAGGCTAAAGCTGCGGCAACGGCTGAATGGTTGGTTCAAGCGCAGCCCGTCCTGGAGTCAAAGGTAACGCCCAGGCTCTGAAATCCTCAATAATCCAGAATCTGAAATCCAAAATCGTACAAGCGCTCTCGTACTTCCCAATCACCTCGATGCAGGTGAACTCTCGGCTATAGCCTTACCCCGCCTCCGATGATATATTCCTGAAAGGGAGTTGCTAGCCACCGAGCTTTCCAACTTAGTTTTGCAGCGCGACTGAGCCGCAACCAGAACAAGATTCTATGTTGTCCTCTGTGCTTCTCAAGCCCTAACATGGAGCACACGGACCGTCTCAGTGACCTCTGTACTACTGATCCCGAACTTGTTTGCGGGCCGCAAAGATTTCTTGCTCATGAATTTTCGTTGAGCCTATGTTTAATCCGAACTCCTTCTTGCCGTTCGCGCAACACGCTGCAGCCACTCAAGTAGCCCTCCATCCCTTGCTTGTGGCAGAAGGCGGCAACGCCCCACGGAGCACCAAGCGGTCAAAGCCGGACAAAACTCCCTTGACCTGATCACTGAATTTCGCGATAAGCTCTTTCATGGTGTTCTCCTCCGTATCGCTGTAAATTAGCAGACCTCCACAATGTACTAACACAAGGAGAACGCCCTGTTTGCTTGGCTCGTCACCGTTCTTTTGGTCTGTCGACTGTGAACTGACGACTGTCGACTCTTTTCCGGGACTCGTCACTTTTCACTCGTCACTGGCCACGACTTTTGGCTGCGGCCCTGCCGCGCTGTGTGAAGGCTTTTCTGATCCCAGAGAGCACAGAGGAGCGCGATAGAAGATAATCAACGTGATCCGTTCAAAGAGCCATAACGCGACGTCCCGCCGCACCCGGAGGCGAGGTCTTCGATGGGGTGGGCTGGGTGTGGCTGTGATGGCCGCCTGCGTCCTGCTGATCGGTGCGGTCCAAGCCTACCCCCAGCAGCAAGCACCGCCTAACCCCGTTCCAGCGCCCGCCGGGCCACTTCCAATCCCGGCTTCCGCAGTCGCTGAGCGCGCCCAAGATCTGAAGCGTGCGCTGCGCCGCGTGGAGAGCCGACTCGCGGCCAGCCCTACCGTTGAGGGCATAGACCATGAGCTGAACCGCCGGGGTCGAGACCTCCACAGAAGCGCGCTCGAAACTGACGAACTGATTTCCAGAACACCCAGGCTCGCTGATCTCCGGGAGCTGGAAAGGTATTGGTCCAACGAGGTTGGCTCCACTGCGGGCTTTCAGGAACAGCTGACCGGCCGCGCTGCCGGATTGGAAAAGGAAGCCCGCGCACTTGACGGGTTGAAGGCGGTGTGGGAAGCAACCCGTACCCAGGTGAAGACGCACAATGAATTGGAACCACTCGCCGAGCGCATCGACATCGCCATAGTAGCGATCCAAGCTACCAAGTCACATGCGCAGGGCGAGCTCGACGAACTCGTGAGCTTCGAGACTCGGGCTGCGGAACAGCAGTCACTGGCCTCCGAAATGCTCGATGAAACGGAAGCTGCACTGGCTAAGTTCCGCCGGCAAATGTTCGAGCGCTCAAGCTTGGCTTTCTGGAAGGTCCCTTGGCGCCAGGAATCTGAAAGTCTCCGTGACGTTCGCAGCGCCTGGGCGCAAAAGGTCGCGCATTCAAGGGAGTTTCTCAAGAGCCACAGTCTTGGCCTGGCGGGGTCGGTGTTGCTGTTCCTTCTCATCCTGATCATAGGCCTCGCTTGGAGGCGCAAGGCTTCCGGCTGGATCGAGCAGCAGCGGATTTCCCAAGCGTCCGCCCGCACCCTCCACCGCCCCGTTTCACTGGCACTGGTGTTGACACTCACACCGGCGCTGCCTGCCGTTTTGCGATCTCCAATCCTCGTTAATGTCTCGGTGTTTATCTTGTTGCTGGTCGCCACTATACGCCTCGCTCCCTTTTTCCTTGGGCCGGGCTTGCAGCCCTTCCTGTACACGCTTCTGGCCTTCTTCCTCCTCGTGCCGCTCAACTTTGCGAATACAAATCCTTTCGTGGAGCGCGCCATGTACGGGGTTAGCTGCCTGGCCGGCATAGCCATCGTTCCCTGGCTGATCCACCGCGCGCGTGTGAACGGCCTGGCGTTTCAGGAGGGGGGAGGCCGTCGCCTGCTGCTGGCCGTCCGAGTTGGCCTGGTTTTGCTCGGCCTCTGCTTCCTGCTCAACTTCATCGGCTACTCCGCTCTTGCTCTGACTCTGCAAAATGTTCTCCTGCTGGCGGCCTCTCTTGGCATCGTCCTGTACACCGCGGTCCGAGCTGCGCTCGTCTTCGTGACAACATTCCTGGAGGAGGATCGTGCCCGATCCCTAGCTACCATCCGCTTGCGCGAGAAAACGATTCTGAGGTGGGCCACACCCCTTCTGGTGGTCGTCGCGTGGATTTTCTGGTTAGGCATGACGCTCGATTTGCTCACCCTCCGGGTGCAAGCCGTGAGCTGGGCGAGTCAGGTAATGAACAGTTCGATCGACCTGGGAAAAACCAGCTTCTCGCCGCGGGACGTTGTTACTTTTCTGCTGGTTCTGCTCGCCGGGTTTGCCCTCTCCAGGGTGGTTCGTTTCTTCCTCCTGGAGGACGTACTTGCCCGGTTCGATATGGAGCGCGGCCTTCCCGAGGTGATCTCGACGACCATCTATTATCTTCTGGTGGTGGGGGTGTTTGCCCTGGCCCTGGCCAGCGCGGGAGTGGATTTCTCGCGCTTCAACGTGCTCACCGGCGCCTTCGGCTTGGGCATTGGATTTGGGTTGCAGACCGTGGTCAACAACTTTGTTTCCGGAGTGATATTGAAATACGAGCGCAGGATCAACGTCGGGGACTCCGTGGAACTCGCCGGGGGTGTGGCTGGTAAAGTCCAGAAGGTCGGAATAAGGGCCAGCATCATTATTACCGCTGACGGGGCCGAAGTCATCGTTCCCAACAGCGCTCTGGTAACCAATCAGGTGACGAACTGGACGCTTTCGTCTCGGACGCGGCGGTCGGGCCTCCAGGTGGGCGTCGCCTACGGCACGCCCCCGCAGCGAGTGATCGAGCTTCTGGTAGCGGCAGCAACCTCGCACCCTGACGTGCTGGCGAAACCAGCGCCGACCGCTCTCTTTCAAGGCTTCGGTGACAGCGCCCTGAACTTCCAACTTTACTTTTGGACCGCGGTCGACGTGGCTGGGCGGGTGAAGAGCGAGGTTGCCATTGCAATCTCTGAGGCACTGGAGCAGGCCGCCATCGAAATTCCCTTCCCGCAGAGGGACCTCCGTGTGCGTAGCCTAGAGCCCGCGGTCAGGGCCGCTCTACTCCCGGAGAAAGAAGGGAGAGATGCCCATCTCGACGGTCTTGAATCGCAATCCACGCCATCGCCCGAGGGGGAGTTCACCCCGGCACGCAAAGCGCGGGACGACAAATAGGTTGCTTCCAACTGAACAAGCTGCGGACACCACTCGATAAGCGGTGTTAATGGTGGTGGGTCATTGTGGCGTGGAGGCGGCTTTGCGGCGCCACGTGGCGAGGCAAAGTCGCCGCTACCGGAGCAAACTGACCCAGTACGGCGTTAACTAAGCTGCGGCTTGACATCCCACGGGCGGCCAGCGGAAGATTGCACCCCTAAAACGCCTCAAAAACAGTAGGAAAGGATGGGAGACGACCGTGGGAAAGAAGGACAAAGGAGGAGAAGAAGCACAAGAAGGACAAGGACAAGAAGGACAAAGACAAGAAGCAAAAGCATGAGGAGCAGGAAGCGCGGCCCGTTCCAGCGAAAGAGAGTGACGCCGAGGCAAAAGCGTCCGGAATCGAAGAACCGGTCGCAACTTACTCCGACGGTCACCCACAGGATGTGGTCCATTATCTTGAAGCGAAGCTCATCCTGAAGCCCGACCGGTTCACCTCAGTGGACAGCTTCCGCGATTTCGGCAAACTCGTGCAGCGCACGGCGAAGAATCTCAAAGTTGGGTTCATCGCGGACCCGGAGACCGGCCTAAGGCCAGAGGTCAGAGAAATCATTTTCTTTGACACGCCGGACTTTCGCCTTTACAACAATGCATTTATTCTGCGCCGGCGCATCTCCTACGTCGATGGCTTCCCGGTGGGTGACCCGGAAATGGTGTTTAAGTTCCGTCACCCGGATCTGCAGAAGGCGGCGGCGTTGGACGTACGGCCCAAGATCGCCGGTAAGTATGAAAATCAAGTTCAAGGCGGAAGCCCTGCCGCTGAAGGATGAGCTCGGCGGATACCGCATTCTGTACTCGCACAATTGCCAGTTCGGCCTGAGCCAGATGCACGACGCGGACAAGAATTCGATGGGGACCCTGGCTCACGTTTTTCCGGCCCTGGCTGTGTTGAAGAAGGAGGATACGGAAAAGGTAAGCCTGGTGAACGAAGGGATTGTGGAGGAGGTGCTGCTGCCTCTGGGCAAATTGGACTTCGGTAAAGGGATTGTAGCGAAGTGCGATGTAGCACTATGGCGTACTCGAGGCGAACATATGCCCCTGGTAGGAGAGTTTGCCTTCCAATGCAAGTTCGAGCGCAAAGAGGAAGTCCACCAGAAGGTCAAGGAACTAGTGGAGCAGTTCTTCATTACATTGCAGCAGGATGTACAGAGCTGGATCTCGCTCGGCACAACCAAGACGGGAATGGTTTACCGTTTGAAAGGTAATGCCCCCCAAAGCCATGAGTAAGACCTTAAGCTCCGCCGCCTTGTGCATGTTGGGGCTCGTTTCCCAAAATATCGGGACAAAGAACACGCGTGAAAGATTACTGGACTGCAATCAAAGCCGGCCCTGTCGGCGTTCACTGTGCCGTCAGGATTCTTGTCGGTGGGACTGCTCTTTGGCTTCTGCTCCACTACCTTGCCGACACTAACCCGTCTGGGTGATCAGCTCGATGATCCGCGTGCACCGAACCCCCCTTACAATCGACACTTATCAATTTCCAGGCGCGCCTTTGCCAATACTTGCATTGGCGGGGCCATGGGCTTGGTCTTCGTGCTGGTGGCTGGTCCAAGGCATGTGGTGCTTCCGCTCGCCCTGGGCGCGACCGTTCTGGTCTCTTCGTATGTGTTCCAGGTGCCGCCGTACTGGCGGACCGCGCCCACCACCGCCGCACTCGTCGTTGCATCCAGCTTGGAGCGCGAATCAAGAAAGATCGGCTTAGAGATCAGTCTCCACAGGGTGGCCGAGGTCATGCTCGGCAGTTTTATGGCTGTGGTGGTCGCCTTCGTCATGGCCAGGATCTGGGAGCCGCCGCCTGCGAAACCGGAAGGTGGGCCCGCCAAGTCCTGAGGTGTGGTAAAATCGCCGTCCTGCAGCTACAGACGCATGAACACGCGGGGCTGGCACAGACTTTTGTTTCCTGCGTGCTGACTATAATAGCCTTCGCAGACCCGAAGGTCTGCGCCAGCCCTGTATTGCGGTACTTATGAACAGGATGACTAGCCGAGTGGGACCGCCCCAGCAAACCACGATCAACAATTTGAGTCAAGATTACCGAAAGGAGAACAACAATGAGTGACAACGCTGAAGGAAGGCGGCTTGAGAGTGCCCGTAACGAGAACGTCCCATGGAGGAAATGGGGACCTTATCTGAGCGAGCGCCAGTGGGGAACGGTGCGGGAAGACTATAGCGATAACGGGAACGCCTGGGACTACTTCAGCCACGACCAAGCCCGCTCCCGCGCCTATCGCTGGGGCGAGGACGGGCTGGCCGGCTTCTCGGATGAGAAAGAGCGGCTCTGCTTTGCCCTGGCCCTGTGGAACGGTAAGGACCCGATTCTGAAAGAGCGCCTTTTCGGCCTGACGAACAGCGAGAGCAATCACGGCGAAGACGTGAAGGAGTACTACTTCTATGTAGATAGCACGCCCACCCACTCGTACATGAAGTATCTGTACAAGTATCCGCAGCGCGCTTACCCCTATGACGAGTTGGTGAAAACGAACCGGGGACGGTCGCGCGAAGAGTTCGAGTACGAACTGCTCGACACCGGCGTTTTCAATGACGATCGCTACTTCGACGTCTTTGTGGAATACGCGAAAGAAGCACCTGAGGACGTTCTGATCCGGATCACCGTTTGCAATCGCGGGCCGGAGGCGGCATCACTGCACGTGCTTCCGACCCTTTGGTTCCGCAACACCTGGTCGTGGTCTGAGGGCGCACCTAGACCGGTGCTCAAGCAAGTGGATGGTATGGCGGGTGCGAGTGTGGTGGCAGCCTCGCATGCGGAATTGGGGGAGAGGTTCCTCTATTGTGAGGGTGAGCCGCGCCTGCTCTTCACTGAAAACGAAACCAATAACGCACGCCTGTTCGGAGCGCCCAACCGCACGCCGTACGTGAAAGACGCGATCAACAACGCGATTGTGCACGGCCGGACTGAGGCGGTGAACACCGCAAGGACCGGAACCAAGGTGTCTGCGGATTACCAGGTGACGGTAGGCGCGGGGGAGAGCAAGGTGATACGGCTGCGTCTGACCCTGGTTGCTCCCCAGACCTTGAAGCAAGGGTATGGCGCCGCCCAGGGAGACCCCTTCGGGCCGCATTTCGATGAGGTCATGAGCACGCGTCTCCGTGAAGCCGATGAGTTCTACGCTTCCATCACCCCGCCAACCCTGAATGAGGACACCGCGCGGGTAATGCGCCAGGCGCTGGCGGGCATGCTCTGGAGCAAACAGCACTACCACTGGGATGGCGACGTGTGGCTCGATGAACATGGAGCCGATGCGCTGGTGGCGCAGAGCAGGCATTCGCGCAACAAGGAATGGTTCCACATGATCAACGACGATGTCATCTCCATGCCCGACAAGTGGGAGTACCCGTGGTACGCGGCCTGGGACCTGGCGTTCCACACCCTGGCTCTCTCCATGGTGGATGTGGACTTTGCCAAACAGCAGCTCAACCTCATGCTGCAGTCGCTTTACCTGCACCCGAGTGGTCAAATCCCGGCTTACGAATGGAACTTCAGTGATGTGAATCCGCCGGTGCATGCCTGGGCGGCCCTTTTCCTATACAACACGGAGAAGATGATGCGTGGGGAAGGTGATTTGGAGTTTCTCAGGCTCGCCTTCAACAAGCTGGTGTTGAACTTCACCTGGTGGGTAAACCGCAAGGACCGTTTTGGCAAGAACGTTTTCGAGGGCGGCTTCCTGGGCCTCGATAACATCGGCGTTTTCGACCGCAGCGCGCCGCTGCCGACGGGTGGATACCTGGAACAGGCCGACGGAACCGCCTGGATGGCGCTGTACTCCCAGAACATGTGTGACATCGCGGTTGAGCTTGCCACCCACGATCCAGCCTACGAAGAATTTGTGACAAAGTTTATTGAGCACTTCATATGGATCGCGGCCGGTATCAACAAGCCGGGCGAGGACGGTTTGTGGGATGAAGAGGACGGCTTCTACTACGACCTGCTGCGCCTCCCCGACGGGACGTCCAAGCGCTTGAAGGTCCGGTCGATGGTGGGGCTGCTGCCTATGTGCGCGATCACGGTGGTTGAGAAGTACCAGAGAGAGGCTGTGCCCGGCACGCTGCGGCGCTTCGTCGAGCGCCTCAACCGCATGCCCGAGGTGAAGGCAAGCATTCACCCGACAGGCCCGGGACACTTTGGCGTTCACGAGCGGGGCATCGCGGCGCTGGTTAACCCCGACAGGTTGCGGCGAATACTCGCGCGGATGCTGGACGAAAACGAATTCCTCAGCCCGTACGGCATTCGGGCCCTCTCGCGCTATCACGCCGAACATCCCTATATCTTCCACGTGAACGGCGCGGAGTATCGCGTCGACTACTTGCCGGCGGAATCGAATACCGGCATGTTTGGCGGCAACTCCAACTGGCGCGGTCCCATCTGGATGCCGGTGAACGGGCTTATTGTACGGGCGCTGCTCCAGTATTACCTGTACTACGGGGACAACTTCAAAGTGGAATGCCCAGCGGGTTCGGGGAAACTGATGAACCTGTTCGAGGTGGCCCGCGAGATCAGCACCCGCCTGACGCGCATTTTCCTGCGCGATGAGCACGGTCGCCGTCCCGTGTACGGCGGCACGGAGAAGTTCCAGACCGATCCCCATTGGCGCGACTACATCCTCTTCTACGAGTACTTTCACGGCGACAATGGAGCTGGCCTGGGCGCCAGTCATCAGACGGGATGGACGGGTTTAGTGGCCCGCTTGATACAGATGTTTGGCCACATGGACGCAGCGAAGATGCTTGAGGCGGGCAAGCGCGGGGCAGTGCAGTATCGGGAAGCCACGAAGGCTACCGCAGGATGAACGGCGTTGAGTGTTCCGCTTTCAAGATTATTATAAGTGGCGCTTGCGACGCGCTCCGGAAGGGCGGAAAGCCCGCTTTGGAGTTTGTACATTTCGCCTGACGGCGAAATATCAGTTGACAATAGCCCTCGCCCGCTTGCGTGAGAGGGGGGACCGCGAAGCGGTGGGTGAGGGATCGGCTGGTTTTGCCGAACAAAACAACCCCTCATCCCCGGCTTCGCCGTACCCTCTCCCCTGGGAGAGGGCCGCTGTCAACTGCGGCCCCGCTGTGAATCCAAATGTAGAAACTCGAGGGCGGGGCTGGAAGCCCTGCCCCTTCCGAGGCCCTGAATAGCGCCTTTCCGCGGCCTCTAAAGGCCCATGTGAGGAAGGTACTTGGTGATGAGAGAACGCGACACAGGGTGACCACCGGTCGAACGAACGGCACCGACGCCCTGTCATGCTGAGGAGGTCGCCGCGCCCGGGACGGCAGGGGCGCGCTTTACCCGATCCTGTTATTCCGAGAAGTGGAGCGGCGAGGAATCTGCTTTGTGGTCTCATGTAACACTCCCTCGAAAGACCCCCGTGCCTGCATGGGCC
>DATJKY010000832.1:0-1504 GCA_035490955.1 Terriglobia bacterium
AGCGAGAAAGTCCGCCCTGCCGGCCAGCGTGCTCGCCAAGGCGTGCGATTACACCCTGGGGCTGTGGCCGAGGCTCATCTGTTTTCTGGAGCACCCCGAGTTAGAGCTCAGCAACAACTGGGCTGAGAATTCCATGCGACCGATCGCGGTGGGGAGAAAGAACTGGCTGCATGTGGGAAGCGCGCAGGCGGGCCCGAAAATCGCCGCCATCCTATCGATCATCGAAAGCTGCCGCCGCCTCAAGATCCCAGTCCGCGATTATCTCCGCGACGTGCTGCCCGGCTTGGCTGATGCGGCGATTCAGCGCGTCGCCGAACTGACCCCTGCGGCCTGGGCCGCGCGGCATCGCTAATCCCCGCCAGTCAAGGATGCGGTTCCCCAGCCACTTACTTTTGAGCCGCTGAAGCCTCACTCCCAGCCTCTCTGATCCACTCGCTCCCGACCTCGACCACTTTCGATTCCAAGGAGACTTCTCTCCATGAAGAAACTCAGCAATGAAGAACTGCTGGCCGAACTGGAAGTACCTTTTCCGGTTGGCCAGGTTCTGTGGCGGGTAACGAACACCGCCAACAACCGCACTCGCGGGCAGGTCGTACCTTATGCCGACCGGCGTGCCTACAGCGACCGTCTGAATGTGCTGGTGAGCCCGCAAGGCTGGACTCGCACCTACGAGACGGTCACGATGAACAACATCACGCGTACCAAACGCAACGCCGAGATCGTTACCGGCAAGATCCTCGTGACTTGCAAGGTGACCATCGACGGACTCGGAACACACTCCGGAACCGGCGAGGAGTGGGCCGACGAGGATAACGCGATGACTTCAGCGGAGGCCCAGGCCTTAAAACGGGCTTGCAGCTGTTTTGGACTAGGGCTGTCGTTCGCCAAATTATGGCGGTCCAATGGAATGAGGAGCTTGGGGAGAAGTCGGACGCTGGCCGTCAGCTAAGATTCTTGCCATGATTCCGCTGTTTCGGCACTTCGTCGGCTGGCTTGTCGGCGCATTTCGGTCCCGCGAAGACTTGTGTCAAGAAGACGCGAATGCGTCATGCTGTTCGAGAGATGATGGCGGGCCCATCGAAATTGCTCTGTAGGAGGAGATTTCAAACAGCCTCTTCTTCGTGATCGATCACGACCGGCGCAAGATCCTCCATCTCAACGTGACCCACCCAGCACGAATTGGGTTGCGCTGCAACTGCGTCAAACCTGGGGATATGACCAGCCGCAACGATTCTCGATTTTCGACCGTGACGCGAAGTTCAACGCTGATATCGTGGCGACAGTGAAGGATCACGGGATCCTGCCCATCCGAACCACCTTCCGAAGTCCGTGGCAGAACGGCGTCGCGGAGCGCTGGGTGGGAAGCGTGCGTCGAGACCTACTGGACCACGTCATTGTTCTGAACCAGAGGCATTTGAGGAGGTTGATGAAAAATTACCTCCGCTACTATCACGAGGACCGAACCCATCTCGGTCTGGGGAAGGACACGCCCGAGGGGCGTGTT
>DATJKY010000833.1:0-7594 GCA_035490955.1 Terriglobia bacterium
TGATGACGGTTGGTTCCCCACCCTCCATTACCGCCACCACGGAGTTCGTTGTTCCTAGGTCAATACCTATGATTTTGCCCATCTCTGGCTTCTCCTTCCGAGTTGAGTAAAGGTCCTTTATATCATTAGTCCAAACCTATAATAAACCCTGAGTGGGTTCATGTCAAGTTTTTTGAACTTAGTCGGTTTTATAAATTAAGTTCTTATTTTTTAGCGGCTTAAGAGCTTCTGCTCACACACTCTACACTTTTTCTCCAATTATCGCGGTTTCGGGTGTTTGGGAAACGGAGATCCTCGTTATGTTCAAAAGCCATAACGGGCACGCACGAGGTAAGAGACGCCGAGAACCAGGAGCAGGACATTGGCGGCCAGAAAGAGATGCTGCTTGAACTGCTTGCGCAAGCCCGCACCGCGTACCATCAGCCAAACGGAGAGTACGGCAGCGCCATAATAGCCTGTCAAGCCTCCGGCAAAGAAAGGCACGACGTGCCAATAGCCCTTTACCTTACCCTCGGCAAGGATGGGACCGGCAATCGTCAACCAGTAGATCCAGGTACCCGGAGCAGCCACTTCGGCGAGCATTGCGGCAGCCACGCTGGCGTAGCTGAGGGCGGCGGAGCCGGCCAGTTCCTCCTGAGTTCGGCCCCGCATCTTCAGCAGTGAATACGTGGCAAACGTCAGCAAGACGGTCCCGCCCACATAGGCGATATAATGAGCGATGCGGTTAGGAATGTACTGGTAGAAGAGCAGGGTCAATAAGAGGAGGGCGCCATCGGCGACGAGGGGGGGGCCGAGGACAATGAAAATGGCGCGTGCCCATCGGTTAAGAGCGGCTTGAGTGAGCGAAATCAGGTGGAGCGGGCTAGGAATCAGGCCCCCGACAACTCCGCCCCCGATTCCCAGCAGCAGCAAGTCCATAGGTCAGTGGTTGGTGATGAGTCGCCGCACTATTGGTAGCTGGCGCCGGTGGCCGCTAACGCTTCCAAGTCAGCCTGGTCCGACGGCGATGTCCGGCTCCACCTAACGTGGGGCCGGATGATTTCCTTCTTAATGCGATGGACTTGGTCTTTGACGCGATTCAACATGCTGACCAGTAGAACGTCGGAAAGCAGATGCGGAACCAGTCCCAGGTCGATAAGCTTCTGATGACGGGGGTTGTAGTAATGCTGTTCAGCCTCGATCCGCGGATTTTCCAGATGTTCGACCTCAACCGCAAGACCTAGCTTGGCGCCTTGCTCTTTCACCAGTTCGGCGAGCTGCAGAACACTGAAGCTTTCCGTGAATTGGTTGAACACCCGGTACTCACCGCTGGCCGGCGGGTTGAGAGCGGCCAATTCGACACAGCGCAGCGTGTCGCGGATGTTAAGGAAGCCGCGCGTCTGGCCTCCGCGCCCGTAGACCGTCAAAGGAATTCCCGCCACTGCCTGGACGCAGAAGCGGTTGAGCGCTGTCCCAAAGACTTCATCGTAGTGAAAGCTGGTGGCCAGCCGTTTGTCCATCTGTGTCTCGTCCGTTTCAATGCCGTAGACGACTCCCTGGTTCAAGTCCGTCGAGCGTAATTTCCAGGCCCGGCAAGCGAACAGGATGTTGTGGCTGTCGTGAACCTTGGAGAGGTGGTAGAGGGAGCCCGGCTGCTTCGGATAAGGCAGTACGTCCTTCCGCCCCTTGTACTCCACTTCCAGGAAGCCTTCTTCGATGTCAATGTTAGGAGTCCCGTACTCTCCCATCGTACCCAGCTTGACGAGGTGACAATTCGGGGCGTAATCGCGCAGGACCCAGAGGAGGTTGAGCGTGCCCACTATGTTGTTGGTTTGCGTGAAAACGGCGCGGTTATGGTCCATCATGGAGTACGGGGCGGACGGTTGCTCGCCGTAGTGAATGACCGCCTCCGGTCGGAAGGCATCAATGGAGCTTTTCACCACCTCGTAATTGCGCAGGTCGCCGACGAAGAGCGGCATCGTGCGACCGGTAACCTCGCGCCACGCCTTCACCCGGTCGTGCAGCGTGTGGATGGGGATCAGCGGTTCGACATTGAGCTCCATTTCCCAGCGCCGCTTGGCAAAATTGTCGAGGACCCCCACCTCGTGACCCCAATTCGAAAGGTACATGGCGGTTGGCCAACCGAGGTAGCCGTCACCACCCAATACGAGAATTCTCATGCTGGTCTTTCGTCCTTTCTCCGTTTCGATACAGTAGGGGCACCTCTTGTGGGTGCCCTCCTTGTTTGCGTCCTTCGCTGGTTTCTTGCGGCCTAAGGGCAACCCACAAGGGGTGCCCCTACATCAGCGGGGCCCTAGCAGGACTACCCGCTGCGTCGTGTCTACGCAAGCGGTTCACCCTTCATGTGCCCAGCAGCCTGCAGGCGTGCCAACGCGCGTATCAACGCCGCACGAGCCCGCTCAAAATCGATGTCCGTCTCTGTGACATTCTTCAAGCGATCTTCCGCTCGCTGTTTGGCTCGCTGGGCCCTCTCAACGTCAATTTCCTCAGCTCGCTCCGCCGTCTGGGCAAGAACGATCACCCGCTCCGGAAGCACTTCGACGAAACCCCAGCTCACCGATAAGAGGTGGGTCACGTGGTCTTCGACATAAGTGAGCTCTCCCGGCTGCAGCGCCGATAGCAACGGGGCGTGCCCAGGCAGTATGCCGAGGTAGCCATTCTTCGCTGGAATGGATACCGAAAGCGTCGATTCGTGAACCAGTTCGCGCTCCGGGGTTACTACTTCGAGCTGGATCTGAGTAGGAAGTGATTCCATCTTAGGTATCAGGTGCCAGGTGCTAGGTGGCGACATGCGAGGTGTGGGCGTAAATGGAATACCTACAACCTAACACCTAACACCTAGCGCCTAAACGGTCGCCTTGAGCTTTTCTGCTTTCTCCAGGACTTCGTCAATGGTGCCGACCATGTAAAACGCCTGTTCAGGCACGTCGTCGTGCTTGCCTTCCACAATCTCCTTAAAGCTCCGAATTGTATCCTCCAGTTTGACATACTTGCCTTCCAGTCCAGTGAACTGCTGGGCAACGAAGAAGGGCTGGGAGAGAAACTTCTCCACCCTACGGGCACGTGCCACCGTCAGCTTGTCCTCGTCCGAGAGCTCGTCGACTCCCAGGATGGCGATGATGTCTTGGAGGTCCTTGTACCTCTGCAGGATGGCTTTGACCGCGCGCGCTACGCTGTAGTGCTCCTCACCGACAATGCGGGGGTCGAGAATCCGGGACGTCGAAGCCAGCGGGTCAACCGCGGGGTAGATACCTTTCTCGACGATCTGGCGCGAGAGCACCGTCGTCGAATCCAGGTGCGAGAATGTCGTCGCCGGTGCGGGGTCCGTTAAGTCATCGGCTGGCACATAGATGGCCTGCACGGAGGTGATCGAACCCTTTTTGGTTGACGTGATGCGTTCCTGGAGCTCTCCCAGTTCGGTGGAGAGGTTCGGCTGGTAACCTACTGCGGAAGGCATACGACCGAGCAGGGCCGAGACCTCCGAACCGGCCTGCGTAAAGCGGAAGATGTTGTCGATAAAGAGCAACACGTCCTGGCCGCTCACGTCGCGAAAGTATTCGGCCACCGTTAGCCCCGTTAAGCCGACGCGAAGCCGGGCCCCGGGTGGTTCGGTCATCTGGCCGTAAATCAGCGCCGCCTTGGACTTTTCCGGGTCTCCGGGATGGATCACGCCGGACTCCTGCATTTCGAGCCACAGGTCGTTCCCCTCGCGCGTGCGCTCCCCCACTCCGGAGAACACGGAAAGGCCACCGTGCTTCAAGGCCACGTTGTTGATCAACTCGAGGATGATGACCGTCTTGCCTACGCCGGCACCGCCGAACAGGCCCGTCTTGCCGCCTTTCAAGTAAGGCTCGATAAGGTCGACAACCTTCAGTCCGGTCTCAAACATCTCCAGGTTAGTGTTCTGGTCCTCGAGGTCAGGGGCATGTCGATGGATGGGGAAGTAAGTATCGGTCTTGATGGGACCCAACTTGTCCACCGGCTGGCCGATGACATTCATCACCCGTCCTAGCGTGGCGTTACCCACCGGAACCCTGATGGGCCCGCCGGTGTCAATGGCCTTCATCCCACGCACCAAGCCGTCGGTCGGCTCCATGGCCACGCACTTTACGCGCCCTTCACCCAGGTGCTGTTCGATTTCGGTGATAACTTCCATGCGCTGGGGGACGTCATAGCCGTCAGAGACGATTCGCACCGCCGTGTAAATGGTGGGCAAGTCCTTGCTTTCAAAGGCCACCACCACGACCGGGCCAATCACTTCTACTACCCTGCCTATTCTCTGTTCTGCCATGTTTGACCCTCTTACCGAATCCGTTGCCAATCCGACACGCCACTTGCCACTAGCCACCGACCACTGCTCTTACAGGGCCGCAGCTCCACTGACGATCTCGATGAGTTCCTTGGTGATGGCGGCCTGGCGTGCCCGGTTCATCTGCAGCGTGTAGGTCTCAATCAGCTCGGTTGCGTTGTTGGTGGCGGCATCCATAGCCGTCATTTGGGCCGAAAGCCACGCCGCTTGAGACTCGAGCAAGGCGCGATAGACCTGGATCTCGACGTAGCGGGGCAGAAGGTCTCGAAAGATCTCGGCGGGTGGCTGCTCATAGATGTAATCGATCAGTGCCTGGCCGGGCAGAGGCGTCGAGAAGGGCGGAATGGGCAGGTACCGCTCCACAGTCAGGCGCTGCACGAGTATGGATTTGAACTCGTTGTAGATGAAGTCGACCGCGTCTACTTCTTGGCGCGTGTAGGCATCAATGATTTGCTTCGAGATCGGCTGAGTATCAGAGAATCGCAGTTTGCCGAGTAGGCCTACATATTCGCCGACCTTCCCGATCTGCTTTCTGCGGAAGTAATCGCGTCCCTTGCGTCCCACCGCCAGCAACGACACCCGTTGGCTGGCGTGCTCGACCAGGTAGTGCTCAGCGGCACGCAACAAGTTGGCGTTGAAGGCTCCGCACAGCCCGCGGTCGGCGGTGATCAGCACCAGCAGCACCTTCTCCACCGGCCGCTGGGCGAGCAACGGATGGGCTGACTGGTCGGTGCGCGCCGCCACGCTTGTGAGCGTCGCCAGCATCTGGCGGGCGAAGGGCCGGGCGCCAAAGACGCTGGCCTGCGCCCGGCGCAGCCGTCCCGAGGCCACCATTTTCATGGCGCGGGTGATCTGCTGCGTGTTCTTCACGGAGCGGATGCGGTGCCGAATGTCGCGTACGTTGGGCATACTCTAGTTCGCAGTTGACAGTTTACAGTCAACAGCAACACCGGTGATGCGGAGACGATCTCTTCATTTCAGCTTGCGGCAGTGAACGGCCAAGGCGAATGACCGGTCTTGAACTGTCGACTGTCAACTGTTAACTCTTGACTGCTTCTCCGCCAGGAACTTGGCCTTAAATTCATCCAAAACCTTGCGGATTTCGGTGCGCAAGGTGTCGTCCAATTGCTTCTTCTCTGCCAACTCCTTACCGAGATTCGGGTAGGACGAGTCCAGAAACTCGTAAAGGCCCGTCTCAAAGGGTCCGCATTGTTCCAGTTCCACATCGTCAAGGGTCCCGTTGGTTCCGGCGAAGATAATCAGGATCTGCTTCTCCACGGGGAGCGGTGAATACTGGCCCTGCTTGAGGATTTCCGTCAGGTGTTTGCCGCGGTTGAGTTGGGCCAGTGTGGCCTTATCCAAGTCGCTGCCGAACTGGGCGAAGGCGGCAAGGTCACGAAACTGGGCGAGGTCGAGGCGCAGAGTGCCCGCCACCTGCTTCATCGCTTTGATCTGGGCGTTGCCTCCCACACGCGAGACCGACAGCCCCACGTTGACGGCCGGACGGATGCCGGAATTGAAGAGGTCCGACTCCAGGTAAATCTGCCCGTCGGTAATGGAAATCACATTTGTAGGAATGTAGGCAGAAACGTCACCTGCCTGCGTCTCGATGATGGGGAGCGCCGTTAGCGAACCGCCTCCGAGTTCGCTACTCAGCTTGGCGGCGCGTTCGAGCAGCCGGGAATGCAGATAAAAGACGTCGCCGGGATAAGCTTCCCGGCCCGGGGGGCGTCGAAGCAGTAACGAAATCTCACGATAGGAAACAGCGTGCTTGGAGAGATCATCGTAGATGCAGAGTGCGTGACGCCCGCGATCGCGGAAGTACTCACCCATCGCGCATCCGGCATAAGGCGCAATGTATTGCATGGGCGCCGGGTCCGAGGCATTCGCGGCCACAATGATGGTGTACTTCATCGCATCGAATTCATCCAGCGTCTTCATCACCTGGGCCACCGTGGAAGCTTTCTGACCGATGGCCACGTAAATGCAAATTACATCGCCGCCCCGCTGGTTGATGATCGTGTCCAGGACAATGGCGGTTTTCCCGGTCTGGCGATCACCAATGATCAACTCGCGCTGGCCGCGGCCGATAGGGATCATGGCGTCGATGGGTTTCAATCCTGTCTGCAAGGGTTCGCGAACGGGCAATCGATCCACCACCCCAGGCGCCAGGCGTTCGATGGGGTTGAACTCCTGAGTTAGAATAGGCCCCTTGTCGTCGGTCGGGCGGCCCAGGGGATCCACTACTCGCCCAATCAGTGCTTCACCCACCGGTACGGACATAATCCGCCCAGTGCGCTTCACCGTGTCGCCTTCCTCGATCCTGACGAAGTCTCCCAACAGAACAGCGCTCACCTGGTCCTCTTCCAGGTTGAGGGCCAACCCCATGACATCGTGAGGAAGTTCCAGGAGTTCGCCCGCCATGACCTTGTCCAGACCATGGATGCGCGCCACGCCGTCACCGACCGAAATGACCGACCCCACTTCGCTGACTGCAACAGTACGGTCGAAATTCTCGATCTGCTCACGAATGATCTTGGTGATTTCATCTGCTCTAATCTGTGGCATGGGTAGAAACCGTCCTCAGACTTTAGTCAGTCGACTGCCCTCTCAGGAGAGAACCGGGAGGCATTCCGGAGGTCCTTCAACCTGCTGCAACCCTATTGATTGACCAGCTGTTGGCGCATACGTTGGAGGTTTCCTCGGACGGATCCATCGTACACGGTGCTCTGGATCTGTGCCAGGACCCCGCCCAGCAATTCCGGATTCAGTTGGAACTCCAGTTCCACCTGCCGGCCAGTAATATCGGCAAAGCGCCCGCGCAAAGCTTCTCGTTCGGCAGGGGAGAGTGTGGTGGCCGATTCGATCCTGACCTCGGTCACGCCCAGGCGCTCGTGGGCAATCTTCCGGAACGCCTGCCCTACCTGATCGATCAAGCTCATGCGGTAGTTAGCCACAAGGACCCGAAGGAAATTCACTGTGACTGCCGCCGTCCCCATTCGTTCCAGAATCGCCCCCAGTACCTTGGTCCTGCCCGCGAGAGGGGTCGCAGGCGACTCAAACACATTACGCAGCTCGCCACTGTGGCGATAGGTCGCAGCAAAGTCCTCCAGCTCACTGAGAATGCGGCGGTAGTCTCCTTGCGGACCGAGAACGTCCGCCAGCGCCCGCGCATATCGGTTGGCTACAGCGATCGCCATTTTTTGTCCAGCTGCTATTGGTAGTGGCTAGTCTTAGTCTAGTCGTCCTCTTCGAAACACTCGCGGGGCTGGCGCAGACCTTTAG
>DATJKY010000834.1:0-4177 GCA_035490955.1 Terriglobia bacterium
GCCCTCCGGTGGGTTGAGGGAGGAGTTTGGGTCTCAACCCTGGCGCTCGCAGAGGCTATCTGGGTCCTCTCAGCCGTTACGAACGTGGTGTGCTGAGATTGGCTCGGCCGTTGAAACGCTCCTCAACCATAAGGACTTAACCTTACAAGACTCGGACGCCGCCGCAGCGGCTCTAAAGCGATTTCGGGAGCGAGCGACCGTGGGCTTTTCCGACTGTCTCCTGCTCGAACTGGCGCGTAAGGCTGGGGCACGTTCGACCGAAATCTAAGCAAGCTTGACGGCGCTCACAAACTGTAAGACACATACCTTTCCAGGTTCTGGCCGGCTGTGCTCGATCCCAAGTTAACAGAGACAACCCGGGAGATCCTTCTGCCTGCGAGGAGGGGCTTGCAGAAGAATCTCCTGTGACTTGGGCTGTGTGCCGGCGCTTACTTGCTGTTCGTGTGGACTGGCACGCTCTGCGCGACCCCAGGCACCTGGGCCACCCTTGGGGCCTCTCCCTTTGGTGCCGCGTAGTAGAGACTGATGCCGAGCGGGGCCAGGCGCAACGAACGGACTACACTGTTGCCACCCTGGCGCTCGAGGACCAAGGCGCTGTCGGTCGGTATGGGACGGTCGCCGACGGCCTGTGCCATTAGCATTACGTTAACGCCTTCTCCGCGAACGTGAATTACGTCCGGCGCGTGAGTGGAAGCGAAGTCGAACGAGTACTGTCCCGCGGGGAGAACGGCCCGACCCCAATGGATTTCAGAGGGCAGGGTAAACTCACCCTTCATCGCTGACTGTGCGCTGGCCAAGCCTGCGCACAGGCACAGGGCTCCCACCACCAGCACCAGGGTCTTGGCAAAACTGAAGCTTCCATTGCTCTTCATTTCAAATTCTCCTTTTCTTCCTGAACTCGCGACCGATACGGCCTTCGGGGCCTTACTCATCGCTCGCGTGCGGACACCTTACCCAGACCGGCGCTCGCCACGCAATAGATGGCGGCATAGTTTCGGCTCAGTTCGAGCTTAGTGTCTAAGAGCTTGAGGAATAGGGCGGTTGGAGACGAATCCTACCTTTTCAGGCGATTCAGCGTCTAAAGTTTCTGAACCGTTGCAGGGCTCATAAACGTATAGAAGTAGGAGGGGCTGATACCAACGGGGGGTTGGCTTTGATGGTTAGCGAATCTGATGAGCAAGCCCTGCGCTTCGGGGCCTTCGAGCTGGATCCCGGAACGGCTGAACTGCGCAAAGACGGAACCCGCCTGCGCCTCCCGCCGCAGCCACTCAGGATACTCAGTTTGCTTGCCAGTCGCTCCGGTCAACTCGTCACCCGGGAGGAGATTCGGGAGCAAATCTGGGGCAGTGAAACTTTTGTAGATTTTGAGCAGGGGCTAAATTTCGCTATAAACAGGATACGGACGGTGTTGGGGGATGACGCGGATAATCCGCGTTTTATTGAGACCCTGCCTCGCCGTGGTTATCGCTTTGTTGCGCCAGTGGAGCGCGTTGAGGCTACATCCAAAGACCCGCCCATCGCGCTGGCCACTGTACCTTCAGGCTCTGGTGGAGTGCCTCGTCAGCAGGCAGCGGTGCCGGTCGCAACCGTATTGCCGCGAGAACCCAGCGATTTCACCCAGCGCGCGGTATCGGTAGTTGTCGACGCCGTGGTCGAGGCACGCGAGGAAGTGGATCGATGGCGGCGGTTGGCGACGGCTGGGATTGTAGCGCTGGCGTTGGCGGTTGTAGCCGGGGCGCTTGTGGGACTGAATGTGGGCAGCGTGCGTGACCGCTTGCTCGACCGCGTCGGTTGGGGGCAAATGGATTCCGTGGTGGTCTTGCCCTTCGAGAACGCCACCGGCAACCCGGAAGTGGAATACCTAAGCGACGGAATTACGGAGAACCTTATCAATGCTCTTTCTCAGATTCCCCATCTGCGCGTGGTGCCTCGTAGCCTCGCTTTTCGTTACAAGGGGAAGCCCATCGATCCGCGCTCGGTCGGCAAGCAATTGAACGTCCGCACGATCATTACGGGACGCGTGACCCAAAACGGAGACTCTCTGGAAATCGTCGCGGAGCTGACGGACGTGGCCACGGTCTCGCAGGTTTGGGGCGAGAACTACGAGCGGCGCATGTCGGACGCGACGACCATCGGAGAAGACATCGCGCGCGATATTTCGCAGAAGCTGCGGCTGAAGTTGACACCGCAGAAGACGCCGCCTGGCCGTAGCAGTGCCACACACCAGTAGGCAGTCGGCCGTGAGGAGGGCGATAGAAAACGGCAAAAGGCAAATGGCAAAGACGAAATGGCAAATGGTTTTTCTGGACCATTCGAGATTTGCCGTTTGAAATTCTCTTTCGTACTGCCGACAGCCTACTGCTCACTGCCGACTGACGCATGATTGCGGGTATCGTCCTCGCTGCCGGTGAATCCTCCCGCATGGGAACGGACAAAGCGCGTCTCGGCTACAAGAATAGCACCTTTCTCGAAACCATCCTGAACACCCTGGGCGCAGCAGGCGTGGAGCGCGTGGCCGTGGTGCTTGGCCACCACGCCGAGGAGATTCGGCGAACCATGAACCTCGGGGGCGCTGAAGTGTCGATTAACGGTGACTACCGCCGCGGCCAGACGTCGTCGTTGCAGACGGGCCTCAAGGCGCTGGAGGGCACTGAACTCGAGGCCGTCATCGTCTGCCTGGTGGACCACCCGGCGGTCTCTGCCCACACCCTCCGCCGGCTCGTCGACTCTTTCAGCGCGTCGCGCCCGCCCGTGGTGATTCCGACTTATCAGGGCCGGCGCGGCCACCCCGTGGTCATCGGTCGCCCGTTATTCGATGAACTCAAGTCCCTTGGTCCCGACGCGGGAGCGAATACCGTGGTGCACAAGTATCAAGCGGCGGCGCAGTTCGTGGAAGTGAATGACCCTGGCGTTCTGCTGGACATCGATGACCCCGAGTCGTACCGACGGCTGATAGAGGGTTAGCCATGAACGCGAACCCAAGCGCCGTGCCGCCCCGGGGTAGCCTACTGCCCACTGCTTGCTACCTACTGAGTGCGTGTGAAAACTGCTGGTTCTGTATCAGGGCACGCCTTCAGGCGTGCCGAACGCAGCGGTCTTATGACACAAGGCCTTTAGGCCCTGATGTTTGGGCCGACAGCGGCTAAAGCCGACTGGAGGGACGGCCACTCGCGGCACGACTGAAGTCGTGCCCTGATACACTATAGCCGCCAGTTTTCACACAGCGTCTACTGCCCTTGGTTGGGGACCGGAGCGCTTTTGGGCTAAACTGATACGCTGTAGATAACAAGAATGATTGAGCCGGTCCGAGAGGGCAGAAGATGGCTACCGTACTCAGTCTACCGGAACAACGAGTGATCTTGCGCGGCGTAAGCTGGGGAACTTACGAAAACCTCCTCTCTGATCATGTGGACGCAAGCGCGCCGCGTTTCACCTTTGATCAAGGGGTGTTGGAGATCATGAGTCCGTCTTCCGAACGCGAAGAGTACAACCGGGCGCTTGCTCTGCTGGTTGAAGTTCTCGCAGAAGAACTGCACATGGACATTCGAAACCTCGGGTCGACGACTTTCAAGCGGGAGGATTTGCAGCGCGGCTTCGAAGCGGATTCGTCCTTCTACATTCAGACCGCGGAGCGGATGAGCGGCAGAAGCCACGTCGACCCCGCCGTGGACCCGCCCCCGGACTTGGTTATAGAAGTCGACATAACGAGTACTGCCTTGAGCAAACTCCCGGTCTATGCACATTTTGGTGTTCTTGAGATCTGGCGTTATGACGGCAAACGAGTGGAGATCTTCAAGCTCACCGGCAGGGAGTACGTCAAAAGCGAAGCCAGCGCCGCCTTTCCAGGAGTTTACGACGTCGACGTGTCTCATTTTCTCGAACAAGCCAAATTTCTGAAGCGGACAGCGTGGCTAGGCACACTTCGGAGTTGGGCTCGGGAAAAGCGTAACGGGTGATGATAGCTCAAGTGAACGCATCCAGCCCGGCGGCATACCTCGCTCTCTTTGAGAGTGGCGAACTCAAGTGGCGCGTTGAGATCGCGCGCGAGATGCTTCGCTCCTGCACGGCCTGCCCTCGCAACTGCCGAGTGGACCGGCTGGCTGATAAGTTCGCCGTCTGCCGGACGGGCCGTTACGGTATCGTCTCCAGCCACTTCGCGCACTTCGGCGAGGAGGAT
>DATJKY010000835.1:0-3252 GCA_035490955.1 Terriglobia bacterium
GAAGACCAAGTTCGGACTGTTTTCGAAAAACGCCTGCAGACGTGTCTCACTTTCCCTCAGCCTCTCTTGCGCTCGCTTCAATGGTTCAGTGCCTGCTGACTCCCCGAGTCGCTCGCTGTCGACTTCGAATCCGCCATCGATAGCATCGGGGGGCATCACTGATGCACTCTCCGGTCAATAATCGTTGGCGCGGCATTCAGGTACTTGGTCCATGCGGCGAGGGAGGCCAGAGAGTGCCTCGCCTTCGGCGGCACTCATTACGCCCGGCGCTGTAAGGGGATTGTCGCGCCATAGAGCACCCCCGATTTTCCGGGACCACCGGCAAAAACATTCGGTGCGTTTAAGTATAATCCCAGATTTCCGATTTGAACGGTATTTCTGAATCTTTGGAGCAGCATTTTCATCAATATCCATGCGGCCATCAACGGATTCAACTCCTTTCGGAGGTGGATACCCAGTGGGTGAAAGCCCAAAACAGCCCTTTCAGCTCTCCTTCAACGCCTCTCTCAAGATCGATTTTCAAGGTTCGCGCGTCACTTCCGACGGCGGCCTGATCCTGGTGCGCGAACTCGACGAGCGACTCGGGTTTGGAGAACTGATCCAGCAGCATCTGACCGATTCCCGTCGTGGCAAGAACACGCAGTTTCCGTTTGCCGACTTGCTGCGGCAATCGGTGTACAGCCGCCTGGCGGGCTACGAAGACCTCAACGACGCGGAGAGGCTTTCCCAGGACCCAACCTTTCGGCTGATCGGTTCGGAGAAGATCTGGGATCGAGGGGCGGCTCTGACCTCGCGCTTGCAGAGCTTCGAAACCGAGATGCTGGTCCAGGAGGAGAACTTTGCCGGACTGGCACGACTCAACCGGGCTCTGATCGGGAAGGCGGAAGCCGTGGACTCGGGTTACAGGACGATCCTGGACTTGGATTCGACCGAGGTCCCGGTATACGGCGAGCAGGAGCAGAGCGCCTACAACGGATACTTCGAGTCCACCTGTTTTCACCCTCTGCTGCTGTTCAATGAGGAGGGCGATTGTCTGGCGGCCAAGCTGCGGCCCGGCAACGTGCACAGCGCCGAGGGCTGGGAGGAGATGCTACTGCCGGAGATCGAGCGGCAGCAACAGATGGGGAAGGAGGGGAAGTCTCGGGATTCAAGGTTGGCGACGCGGCACGCTGTAATAGTGGCGCTCGAAGTCGACGTGATAGTCGATGTTGACGCGGGCCGTGGCCCACTGATGGAACTCGTAGCGCTCTTGCGGCAACGGTCCCAGGGCCGGTCGGTCCAGCTCCTGAAACAAGCTGGCGCGGCAGCCCGGGCGCTTGCGAAACGGCCGCTGATTAAGCTGGATGAGCAACTCCCGGATGGCTTGGTTGAGTTCGGCGAGGCTGAAGAACTCCCGATGCCGCAGCGCGGCCACGATCCAGCGCTCGACCAGCACAGCACACCACTTTCAACCTTGGCCTTGTCGCGAGGCTTGTAGGGACGAGCCGGCAGCACGCCCACCCCGTAGTGCATGGCCAGTTCGTGATAGGTGCGGTTCAGGTCGGGTTCGTAGCGGCAGGCCCGGGTCACGCCGGTCCGGGTATTGTCGGGGATGACCAGCTTCGGGACACCTTGAAACAATTCGAAGGCGCGAATGTGGGAGCCGATCCAATTCTCCAGCTCCTGGCTCTCGGTGGCTTCGGCGTAAGCATAGTTGCTGGCCCCCAGGACCGCCACGAAGATCGAAGCTTGGCGCTCCGGGCCACCTTGCGGGTCGTGGAGGGGGATGGTGTCCCCGGCGTAGTCGACGAAGAGCTTCTCGCCGGCCTTGTGCTCCTGCCGCAGCACCACGTCCAGTTGCTGCCGCCAGCGCCGGTAGAGTTCACAGAACCGGCTGTAGGCGTAGCCGTCCGGGTGGGCCTGCCGGTACTGTCCGCACGCATTTAAGAACGTAGAAATTTGAACACCAGCCGATGGGAAGGTGGATCAGCATCATCGCCGCAGGCGCGTTCGGGAGCCGTGGGGTTTGGTAGGATGTGTTCCAGACAAAAACCGCCAGAATAAGACCTGAGATGTAACGAATCATGTACATTACCTCCTGTCGCTGGGTTATCAGCACGCCAGAGCAAAACCATTCTCGGGTGGAGGCGTTGAACTGGTCAATTGGGCTTTCGTAGAGCTTCTATTCCCAAAAGGAGGAATGCAGATGATGCTTTCGTTTACTTGGTTTTTGCACGCGGACACGCTACCGATTGCCCCAGGATTGGTAGGCGCCTTGTAGGCCCGACAGTAGGCTAGGCGGGCCACCGAAACGAAACTTGTGGCTTACTGGCCGTGGAGGAGGAGGGTCTTCGGTCCCCAGCTCAACGTGTACCGTGATCTATGTCATTGGCGGGCTGAGGCTTGTAGCTCCGAACAGCCTCCCACCCACAAACTGCTCCCCCTCGATGTAACAAATCGCCTGAACCGAACGTATACCTCTGTGAGTCCAATATAAGGGACCGATGTATATGTCTTTGACTGTGCCCGATCGCGAGTGGAAGAAAGGAAGCGCAGAGCTCCTGGTGCTCTCCCTGCTTGAGGATCAGCCTCGCCACGGCTATGACATTTCCAAGTTGATACGGATCCGGTCGGGCGGCGCCTGGCAGTTTCACGTGACCTCACTCTATCCGCTGCTCCATCGACTGGAGAAGGAAGGCTGGCTCGAGGGACGATGGGTGGAGAAGCCCCAGCAGCGCCGGCGGCGATATTACAGTCTGACTCCGCAGGGCAAGAAGGCGCTTCGATCCAAGCAGAAGAGCTGGCGGGATTTCATCGCCGTCGTCAGCCGAGTGACGGGAGTCGAGCATGCCTGATTGGAAGAGTGTGGTTGAAGAGCGGCTCGCATCATTGCGGTTGCAAGCGCCTGCGGAGCTGGATCTCACGGCGGAACTCGCGGAGCATCTGGAGGATTACTACCGTGAACTGCGCAGCGGGGGAACCAGCGAAGAAGAAGCGTATCAGCGCACCCTCTCAGAGCTCGATGACATCTATCCGCTGCGGGCGGAGGCTGAAAGGAGCAACCGCATGGCGAAACACGACGCTGTGCCGACCGGCGACATCAGGCCGGGCAACCTCATGGAGGATCTCTGGAGGGATCTTCGTTACGGCGCCCGCGCGATTCGGACGTCGCCGCTATTTGCGCTAGCGGCCGTGCTGTGTTTGGGCGTGGGGATTGGGGCGAACACCGCGGTGTTCACCATCATCAACACGCTGCTGCTTCATCCCTTGCCG
>DATJKY010000836.1:0-6008 GCA_035490955.1 Terriglobia bacterium
TATAGACCAGCGTCTGCACGGTTGTGTAAGCAACGAGTTCATCCTCAGGGAGGCTTTCCAGGATCTCGCGTACGGACGCGGTCCCGAGTCTCCAGTACTGCTCCAGAATGCGGGTTCCGGCTTTGGAAAGACGCGGCCCTTTCATGATCTTCTATCCACCGCGGCAATGCTACTACAAAAAACGGTATGTTGGCTACTTTCGTGTCTTGATCTAGGAAATAAGCTCGTGGTTCACTGCAATTCAATCAGTACATGCTGAGCGGGCCCGCACTGGCCGGACGGGCCGCCATAGCGCTGTTCTACGAAAGCTGATCCGCATCTCGCCCGCTCTTGGCACACGAGTTGGATACGCCGCCGCGGTTGCCGAAGCGAGTGGACCTGAGACAGGCATCTCGGTTCTCGATGCGATTGAGCCTGAAGGGGTGTGCAATTATAGCCCTACTGGGCAGTGCGCGCTCACTTCTGCAGCGTCTCGGTAAAACCCGCGAGGCCTCAAACGTTTATGACCGCGCGATCGGCTTGGCCGAAGATCCCGCCGTGAGGGAATTCTTCATCCAAAAAAGGGGCTGATTTTTTCGATCGGACCTGTAGAAATCAGCCCACCTCACCCGTCACCTAGATGAAGGCGGCGATCAAATGCCGCCCCGGGAGGTGAACGATGTGCCCATTCTGTTTCGCAACCCTTGGACTTGTCGTGGCCGGCACGGTCTCGACCGGCGGGCTGGCAGCGATAGCCGTAAAATTTTCCCGCAAGAAGAACAACGCAGGGGAAAGCATCCCGAATTCGAACGAAAGGAGCGGTCCAGATGTCGACACCCACAGCTGATAACCCGAAAAAGGACACAAGCGCGATGGCAACAAGCAAAGAGAGAGACAAGGAGCACCCGAAAGGGCAGATCGCGATGAAGACACCCCCGATCGTGCCGCAGCAGGAGTGGGAGGCTGCGCGCCAGCAGCTCCTCGTGAAGGAGAAGGCCTTCACCCGCTCCCGTGATGCGCTGGCCGCCGAGCGTCGCCGGATGCCGTGGGTGGCGGTGGAGAAGAAGTACGAGTTCGACGGGCCCAAAGGTAAGGTTAGCCTGCTCGACCTGTTCGAGGGCCGCAGGCAGTTGATCATCTATCGCGCTTTCTTCGAGCCCGGGGTGTTCGGCTGGCCCGAGCACGCCTGCCGCGGCTGCTCCCTGGGCGCCGACCAGGTCGCCCACCTGGCCCATCTGAACGCTCGCGACACCACCCTCGCCTACGCCTCGCGTGCGCCGCAGGCGGACATCGCGCGCCTGAAGGCGCGGATGGGCTGGGAGATGCCCTGGTACACGATCACCGACAGCTTCGACGCGGACTTCGGCGTCGATGAATGGCACGGCCACAACGTGTTCTTCCGCGACGGCGAGCGGGTGTTCCGCACATACTTCATCAACAACCGCGGCGACGAGGCGATGGGGACCACCTGGAGCTACCTCGATATTACGCCGCTCGGCCGTCAGGAAACTTGGGAGGACTCGCCGGAGGGTTACCCCCAGACCCCGCCCTACAAATGGTGGAACTGGCACGACAACTACGACCCCGGGGCCTCGCCTGACGCGAAGTGGGTCGATATAGTAACCGACCCTTACCGAGCCGCCGCCCGAAGGCGCGACGCAGAGGCGAAAACGAGCTAAAGAAGGGCGACGCCATTGCAGACCGCTAGTGGGTGACGCCCGCTGTTTTCACTGCGCTCTGCGCATTCCTACTCGGGTTTTGTGCTGCGGATTGTGTGAGCCAGGTTTTGAAGCGCGTCTCACCGAGTCTCGCGTCATCGCCGGGAAGGAGAGTGCGTTCGCTCAGCTCCACGCCGTAGTAGCGAGCGTGTGGGTCTGCGACAACCTCGCGCGGATCGTTGTGTGCGGCTAGAGCTTGTCGGATGAGTTCGTCGAGACGAAACTGTTCCGGCCCCCCGACTTCAACGGTGCCATTCACAGGTGAGCCCGTCGCGACCCGGCCTACCGCACTGGCGACATCGTCAGCCGCCATAGGCTGGATCAGCGCAAGTGGCAGGCGTACTTTGTTGCCGTCGGTGGAAAAATCGGCGATGCCCTTGACGAATTCGAAGAACTGCGTCGCGCGGATAATTGAGTAGGGAATCGAGGAGCCTTTGATCAAGTTCTCCTGAGCCATTTTTGCGCGGAAGAAACCGCTGGCGAGCAGACGTTCAGTTCCTACGACTGACAACGCAACATGATGTCCTACGCCTGCGGCCGCTTCATAGGCGAGGAGGTTACGGGTTGATGTCTCGAAGAACTTCATCACCGCCGCGTCCTCCCAGGAAGGGGAGTTCGTTACATCTACGACCACCGCCGCACCCTTCAGCACTTCGGCCAGTCCCTCGCATGTGAGAGTGTTGACACCTGACTTAGGTGATGCCGCCACCGCCTCGTGTTCGTGCTCACGAAGCTTGCTGACGAGCTTCGATCCGATGAGTCCACTGCCGCCGATGACTACGATTTTCATGATTGCCTCCTTGAGTTTCGACCTTTGCATTTCGAATCTGCCGATCGTACTCGCTAAAGATTTGGATGCATTTGAGGCACGCCGGGTGCTCATCGCCTACTACTTCATGTGGCACACCGGCCATCCTGCACCGGAGCAGTTGCGAGGGGTGCGCCTGGGTTACATCGCAGGTCCGCGAGCTGTCCTATACTCATTCTCGTGACGTCACCTGCGCCACGCTTTGCCAAGGCCCGTACGAAGAAAGCGTCCGGTACCGCGACTTCATGGGCTGGGAGATGCCCTGCTACTCGGCCCAGGGCTCGCTCGACACCCTCTTGGTTGGACGCAGGGTGGGCATGATGCACATCGTTTGCTACCTGCGACAAGGATCTAATGTCTTCGAGACTTACTGGGCGACGATGCGCAACGTCGAGGCGATGGATAACAGCTACCCGGTTGCTCGACCCGACCGTCTACGGCAGGAGATGTGGGAGGACTCGCCGACCGGCTGGCCACGACGGTTTAAAGGCAAGCAAGTTACCCGTACCGATGGACGTCCCACCGGCCAGTGGTCTCGCCTGAAGGCCGGGTATTCGGACGACCTGGGAACCGGCAGGCTGCAACCAGCGCAAAACCGGCCCGAGGCGCAGGCCCACCGCCAGCAGGACAATCACATCAGGCACGCGGGTTAGACGGAAGAGCCGGTTGGCTACGAACGCCAGTGCGAGCAGTCCGCCCAGGACCGCAAGGAAACTGGTCGCATTCATATCCCTTGAGCCCTCTTCAACCGCAGGTTCCCTTGTTCGAACGCGAGCATGGTCCAGCTTACGCGACCACCGCGAGGGCGGTCAAATGAAGTGGCTAGAGCGCTAGAGCAAGCCTCTACAAAGGAGGTCTGCCCTTCCCACGCTTTAAGCCAGATTTGGAACGAAAAACGTTAGTGCCGTATCGGAAGCGCGGCGATGGAACAGCCCCTGGAGCAGCGCGGAACCCCGACCGGTGCCCTTTCGATACAGCCGTTTACACTGGGCCCATCATCTTGAGGGTGCCGGTCCGTGCGAAGTCCTTTCTCACCTGCAGTCGGCCGAGTGTGTTCGGCCACAGTCAGCGTGGACTGCTCTGCTGCCGGTAAGCGTTAACCAGGAGCGCCACCGTAATCGCAACGTAGAGAACGCCCGTGATGCCCTCCAGCGCCGCCAGCATGCGTACCTCACCGTCCAACGGGACAACGTCACCATAACCGATGGTCGAGAGAGTTACTAAGCTGAAGTAAAGCAGTTCGCCTGGGCGGTCCGTCGCCGAAGAGCTCCGCAAAATGGCGCCCGGGTAGAGCGTATCGATGGCAGTGTAGAGGGCAAACCACAGCATGCCAAGCAACAGGTAAATGCTGACCGCCGTGAACAGGTGCGCATTCGTCACCGTGCGGGCGCCCCGAAGATAGGAGAACAGGCCGGCAACGGTCAGCCCAAAGAATGCGGTCATTATTCCCCATTTCATCGCAACCAGTGCTGGATGGGGAAAGAAGGTACTCACCACGGCGGATATCAACGCGCCCAACATCAACAGAACCGACGGCCACATCCAGCCTTTTATCTGTGATAGCTTGACGGTCGCCAGGATGACCGGCATAAATATCAGAGCTCGTAGGACCAATGTGGGAACGTCACCGTGATCGAGCAGCGGATGGATCAGGATGACCAGGAGCAGAGATAGCAGGAGAAGCAAGTCCGGTCGTGTTTGTGCTTTTTGCAGCATAGTTCCCTGCGCGGGTGATTAGTGCACGCGGCCGCCCAGGCCTGGTGTGATGAGCGAACCGACGGCCAGAGCTCTAAACTAGACTAACAGGCAGCGAATCACCCACGGCGTTCCTTGCGGGTCATCCAGGACGAGCCCGGCTTACCCTTCTCGAACGTCATCACCGACCTTCTCTGAACCTGCGTCGGCTTGTAGGCGCTGGACCCTTCTTTCCCAAGTCGAACATGCGGTCGGGAACCGGAGGCCCCTCCAGAGATCGATAGTAGTGAGTCTGCACGAAAATGCCGGGGGGGGGCGCCGGTCGGCTGCTGCCAGAGCGCAGAGAGGTCAAAACCGAGGCACTCGCAAAAGCTGCGCTGTACGTCGACAATTTCGGCGTAGACGTGGTCGGGGGGCACATTGACAAAGCACGCTGAAAGGTTCGCCAGCAGCGTCTCAAACCGCGGGCGTTCTTCCAGTTGCACGCAGAGATCGGGCTCTGATTGAGCCCAAGTGGGCTTTTCCATGTTGCTTCACCACTAACGTACCGGCGCGCTCGGGGCTGGAGAAGCGAACGCAACGGCATAATCTTATCAGCGAGAGAGGACCGGTGCAATGCTGTTAAGACCGACGAGTGACAACTACTGAATCGTTGTGGGTGTAGTTTTAAGGCTGCTGCCGAATGTCCAGCTCAGCCCGGAACTGGAGCCGTAGTCGCTGCCGTGTAAGTTGCCTGGTGGCCGGTTGTCGTAGTTGGCGTAGAGCGAGACATTCCAGGAGAGGTGGCCGGTGAGCTTGATGTAGTAGGACGTGTTAGTGCTGAAATAGATGCGGCCCGGCTCGGAGACGGCTGGGAGCAGAGTGGCGCTGACGTTCAGGTTGGTCTTGTTGAAACGGAAGAGTTTCACATCCGCAGCGATCAGAGCCGCGGCAACGTTTTGCGTGCCGATAGGGACGACGGATTGCATGTAATTGGTATTCTGCCAGGCCAAGCCGCCGAGGACTGAGATGGCGGTACGGTCGGTGTTCTTCAAATAGCGTCCGATGCCGCCACCTAGGGTAATCTGATGGTTGATTCCTTGCTCATCGCTTCGCAGGAAACCACCAAGGGCCCCGTAGAACCAATTGTTCCAGGGCAAGAGGTGCATAGCACCCAGAGTCACTTGGTTCCGGGTGGAGGTAGCAACGCCGCTGCTGGCGGCCACGTTGGAGCTGAAGCCCAGCTGAGCGGCCCAACGCTCTCGCGGATACGAGGCGACTCCGCTGATGCTCAACTGGGTGGATTCATTGCCCTTGGAAAAGATGATCCCGGTGTTTAGGCCGCCGGTGAATCGTTGGAAGAACTTTTCGGAAGTCTCGGCTACGTTGGCGATTTTCGCACTATCGAGTACCACTTTCTTTTCCGGGGTTTCTGCCACCTGGATCTCCATGGGGTGGTCGGCGGGCGTTTCCGTGCTGTTGAGGACCCCTTTGTATACCGACCCGTCCTGCATCTTCACGAGGAACAACTGCTTGCTTTCCAGGCGGGCCACCTTCGACCAATCAACCGAGATCGTTTGGATGACGTAAGGGGGCCAGACGGAGAGCACGCCGCCGCTGAGACCTTTGATCTCGCACGTGATGTGGTCACCATTCTTCATCACAATCACGTCGGTGCTTTCTCGCCCAAAGAGCGGCGCAGCCAGAAGCAGGGCGATAAGGAGGATAGCGGTGCGAATGTTCATTTCGGCTCCATGGTTCGTAGTCTCCTTGCTCTGCGGCAAAATACCACGTCATCTGACGAAAACAAGCGCTTATTTCGAATGCGA
>DATJKY010000837.1:0-5186 GCA_035490955.1 Terriglobia bacterium
CAGGCTGTACAGCTAGCCGGCACCGAGCCTGTCCAGGTTTCTTTCGTGGCCCTCGCTAATCCCGACGACTTCGATCAGTGGAGCATGAGCCGCGACCGCCGTCTGGAGTCGGCAGCCTCTAGACGGTATGTGAGCCCTTACGCGCCTGGTTATGAAGACCTCGATGCATACGGTTCCTGGCAGGATGTTTCTGCATACGGTCCCGTCTGGTATCCGTCCGGCGTTCCGGCGGGTTGGGTACCTTATCGATTTGGCCGCTGGGCGTGGGTGGAACCCTGGGGCTGGACTTGGGTGGAAGATGAGCCTTGGGGCTTCTGTCCCTTCCACTACGGCCGTTGGGCCTTCATCGGGTCAGCATGGGGATGGGTGCCCGGGCCGGTTGCTGTGGCGCCTGTGTACGCCCCTGCGCTGGTGGCGTTTGTAGGCGGATCCGGATTTTCCTTCGGCTTCAGCTTCGGCGGTCTTGGCGCAGCAGCTTGGTTCCCGCTGGGGCCTGGAGAGCCCTTTTTCCCCTGGTACCACTATGGGGGTAACTATCTGCGCCAAGTCAACGTGACCAACGTGAGAAACGTAACCAATATCAACAACATTACGAACATCACGAACATAAATAGCGTTCATTACGTCAACCGGAACGTGGGCACCACCGCTGTGGCGGCTACGGTGCTTCGCAGCGGCCAACCGGTGGCGCGCCAGGTGGTCCGCGTTGACCCGCAGCAGATGGCCAAAGCGCCAGTGATCCCGCACCCCTCGGTTTCTCCCACTGCAGCAGTTGCGCGCGGCGGGAAGCCGGTTCCAGCTCCTCGGGTTCAGACCCCCAGATTTGTTCTGGCTCCGCAGACCGCCCAAAAGCAACCAGCCGCTTCGGGCAGAGGCCGGCCTTCGCCGCCACCACTAGAGGCGAAGAACACATCCCAGAAGCAACCACCAACTTCCGGTGCAGCCCGGCCTTCGGCGCTACCACCAGAGAAAAACAACGCGTCGCCGCAGAGGAATGCGGCCGGTGGTCCGCCGCAGAAAGAGGCGCCGCCTCTGATTACGAAGAACCGGCAACCGCAACAAAGCGCACCCAGTGGCGCGCGACCGACGAAGCCTCCAGAGCCGAACACCCAACAGCCCTCAACAATGGCTAAGCGTTCGCCCAGCGGTCCAGCTTCCACACCCCCGCATCTGATTACCAAGAGCGCGCCGCCACCACGCAACGTGCCTTTCGAGAACCGTCGGCCGGCCATGACTGCGCACCCGGGACGACCTCTCGAGCCACAGCAGGCTGAGAACCTCCGGGCAGGAAGACCGGCTGGTCCTGCACATGACAAGGAGTTTCCGCCGCATGCGGAGGCCCCAGCGACCCAACACGCAAAGTCGTCGCCACCGCCGACCCCGCCAGCGGCGGGACGAGGTGAGAATCCGAAGCCGCCGGTGCGGCGAGATTAGGCAAAGGATCCGTCAACGGAGCGGAAGAACGCAAGTGGACCGTTCGATTTATCTCGAAGCGAAAGGAGCAGCAGAATCATGACAAGACTCATGACAACACTCATGACAACACTCATGACAACACTCTTGAGAACTGTATTCGTTGCATTGTTTTCCGTGCTGGCGCTCGCGCCAGCCGAAGCCCAGGAAGGGGAGTCGGTTCCCATTTATCGGATCACGGTTGTGGCTCGCACGATCAAGGCGATTAACTACCGTCACCGCAGCGGGTCCACGACAGTGGAGTTCAGGGGCACGGCCCTGATGCCGGATGCTCGCGGCGTGGCGGACGTGCAAAGCAAACAAGGAGCCATCCGCGTGGACGCCGAAATGAAACACCTGCAACCGCCGAGCAAGTTCGGCCCCGAATACCTGACCTATGTCCTCTGGGCCATCAGTCCGGAAGGCCGACCGGTTAACCTCGGTGAGGTGGTGCTGGACGGGAGCGGAAAGAGCAAGTTGAACGTGACGAGTGATCTGCAGTCCTTCGGTCTCATCGTCACCGCCGAACCCTACTTTGCCGTCACTCAACCGAGCGATGTGGTGGTCATGGAAAACTTTGTCACCAACGAAACCAACGGCACGATCGAGCAAGTAGACGCCAAGTACGAATTACTGCAGAGGGGCCAGTACACAGCGAACGTCGCCCCCTCCGCACTCGAACCCATGGTCATGGATCCGAAGACCCCTCTTGAAGTCTACGAAGGACGCAATGCAGTGAGAATCGCCAAGTGGGCCGGGGCAGACCAGTATGCTTCCGACAGCCTCCAGAAGGCGGAGCTCGACTTACGAACCGCTGAGGACATTCTCGCCGGCAAAAAGCATGACAGAAAGGGCCTGATCACGTATGCCCGGGAAGCCGCCCAGATGGCCGAGGATGCTCGGGTGATTTCGGTGAAGAAGATTCAGGAGGAGCAGCGCGCTGAGGCAGCCAAGGCCGAGTCAGAGGCCCGAACCCAGGCTGCACAAGCCGCCTCGCAAGCCGAGCAAGCTCGGGCGGAGACAGAAGAGGCAAAACAGCAGCAGGCCAAAGCCGAAGATGCGAAGCAAGCTGCCCTGGCCGGGCAGCGCCAGGCACAGGCTGAGGCGGAGAATGCTCGCGGCGAAGCAGAACAGGCCGAGCAACAAGCTCAACAGGCGGAGCAGGACAAGGCAGATCTGCGAGCCAAGCTGCTCCGACAGTTGAACGACATTCTGCAGACCCGGGACACCGCTCGCGGTCTCGTTGTCAATATGTCGGACGTCCTGTTTGACTCGGGAAAATACACGCTGAAGCCGGTGGCCAGGGAGAAACTCGCCAAGGTGGCGGGCGTACTGATGGCTTATCCGGGCCTCACGGTGGAAGTGGACGGCTACACGGATAACGTGGGCGGGGAGTCTCTCAACCAAACGCTTTCCGAGAAACGGGCCGACGCGGTGCGAGATTATCTGCTCCAGCAGGGAGTCTCACCCCGCTCGCTCACCTCGCGTGGATTCGGAGAGGGGAACCCGGTGGCGTCGAACGACACCTCGATCGGTCGTCAGCTGAATCGCCGTGTTGAGCTGGTCTTGTCCGGTGAAGTGATCGGGGCAGCGGTAAGCCCCAGCGCTGCCCTGTCTCGGGATTCCGGCAACCGAGTGGCACGGATGACCGACAACCGTCGCTAGAACGCCGCGGGTTAGCACCGTTGTCATTGTCACGGCGCTTGAACTGGAGGAGGCAAGCACTGTTGTCATTGTCACGGTGCCAGGGGAGCAGCAAAGGCGTTCGCTGCTCCCTCCTTTCCCTTGTTCAAGACCCGACTGGATTTTCTTCTGGCAATCCGGAGGCCTGTTCCCGGCACCATTGGTCGCACCGTAGCTAGAGGCAGCATGGTTCATAATGTGGCACAAACACTTGGTCTATCTCCGACCTCCGTCTACCTCGTCAGCATTTCAGTCTCGCTGCTGTTGGCGATTGTCCTGGGATGCCTTCTCGGACACCTGCTGCGCAGCCATGGCAAAAAGGTGCGGAACTCGTGGGGCGAGCTGGCATTCTCCTTTCTAGCCTCGTTGCCCGCCCCACTCCTCGTTTGGCTGGTGCTGTACGTCTCTCTCAAAGCGCTCCGGTTGCCTCACCGCTACGAACTCCTGGGTTCAGAGTTGGTCTCGGCTCTAATGGTGCTAGCCGTTTACTTCTTCCCCGCGCAGGCGATCGTTCTGTTCCTGCGCCGAATGGCAGAGCGCAACCAACAGCGAAAGCAGGTGGCGCAGTTCGCTGTCTTCGTCGTTCGGTCTCTCTTTGTTCTGGTTGCTGCTTACACAGTCCAGGAAATTCTTGCCCTACCCCCAAGGTACGAACGGCTGGGTGCGAAAGCGCTGACCGTTCTCGGAATCGGGCTTGTCTTCTACGCCCTCGCACGGCTCATCACTCTGTACCTGGGCCGGTTGGTTCACAAGAGTCCCGAGCTCCAGCGCGTCACGGAGCCGGCGGCGTTCGTGGTGCGAATACTCTTTGCGCTGCTGGCGGCGTTCATCATTCTCGAAAACGTCGGTATTCACCTTACTGTCATTTGGACCACTCTGGGTGTGGGCAGTGTGGCGGTGGCTCTGGCTCTACAGGAAACGCTGAGCAATTTCTTTTCCGGACTTTATCTTCTGGCAGACCGCCCGATCAGTCCTGGCGACTACATCAAGCTGGATTCGGGACATGAGGGATATGTAGTGCATGTAGGCTGGCGCTCTACCTCGATACGCACTCTCGGCCATAACGTCGTTGTGGTACCCAATGCGGTGATGGCCAGAGCGGTGATCACCAACTGCGCGCGACCCGAGGACCGTATGGCCTTGGACATCCGCGTGAGCGTACCGTACGGGGCAGACGTCAGGCGCGTGGAGAGAATGCTGGTCGAGGTCGCCGAGGAAGCCGGCCGCGACAACACCGAAGGACTGTTGGCCGAGTTTCCGCCTTCGGCAAAGCTGATTCCCGGTTTTGGGCCGTCAACGCTCGATTTTACGCTTAGCGTGCAGATCCGAAGATTCGTCGACCAGTATTGGGTGCAGAGCGAACTGCGGAAGCGGATTGTGGAACGCCTGCAAAAGGAAGGTATCGGCATGCCGCTGCCGGCACAACGGCTTATCCTGGACAGGCCGCGATCAGGTACCGACAATGGGTCCCGAGCCGACTCCCATGTTGCCTCGGAGACGGCCAGCCTCCAGCCTAGCGAGGCGCCGCGTCAGTTCTAGAACGATTTACCAGACCCTGGAAGTTCTTACCAGGCCCTGGTTCCATCGAACTCGCGGAAGCCTCTTATTGTCATAAACAGGCCCTCAGAAGCCCTTGGCACAGCGGTTGCTCACGATGAGGGGTGAGGAGGCACAGATCATAACCTCAGGAGGTCGAGATGAGGAAGATCAATGCGTGGCTTCTGGCGGTGGCTCTGATGATAGGGTTGGCACAGGTCATCTGGGAGGACGCGTCATCCCAAGGCCAAGATCCTAGCGCCCAGCAGCCTGCTGAGGGGCACGGTGAGGGGGACGCTGGATGCCCAGGCTAGACTTTCACGGGGAAGATCTCCAAGAGAGTCGCACAATCCATGTTGCTGACATCCAGCCTGCTGGGAAAACCGGTGACGAGGTCCCAACGATGAGAGGCGTAAAGTTTCCAATCTACATACTGGTGCTGTCTTTCGCCGTCGTGAACGTCCAGGCAGAAGGCGCCCATGCGTCACTGCCCCGGTCGGAATTACCACAATTTC
>DATJKY010000838.1:0-3752 GCA_035490955.1 Terriglobia bacterium
GGGGTCGGCGTCTTTCCAGAAGGTGAGGAAGTCTAGGTAGCCAGCCTTCGCCTTAGCGAGGGCCTCGGGCGGTAGCGGCGGCTTTACGCCGCCCTCCTTGCCGTGGCGGGATAAACCCGCCTCTACAGCGAACGCCCTGCCTAGTTGCAACCGTGCCAGTGCGCCTATGGGGTCGCTGACCACGATCCCGCGGTGATCGAGAATTTTCTGGAATTCCGCGGCGGCCTCGGCGCTCTGGTGTGCGGCCGGATATGCCTCGCCATGCATATAGACCGGATCTTGCGGAGCCCGTAAGCGGAGGGCAATCAGGTCGGGCCGGCCAAGCCGCAGAGCAGATCTATTTCGAAAGGTAGGCGTCACAACCGCGAGTGTAGCGACGTGGCGCAGACCCCGTTCATTGGGTCCGCGCCCGTTTCCCGCCCATACGAAAAGCCGCAGTCCTACAAATCAGGTCTGCGCTACATTTGCCCGAGCAGTAGTGGTTTTCAATTCTCCGAGCGCGGCCGCCCGTCGCCCTTCTGGAGCAGCGCTCGGCCCAATTGCTCGCGAACGAGTGCATGGTCCGGCGCCAGCCGCAAGGCCTCGCGATACTCAGAAATTGCTGCATCGAGGTCGCCCTTCCGAAAGAGCGCGGCCCCTAGCGCGTAGTGGAGGTCGGCGTCGCCTGGGCGCAGGCGAATTGCCTCGCGATATTCCGACATCGCGGTGTCGAGGCTGGCTGGGTCACCTTTCGCATACAGCACTAGGCCGGCATCGTAGCGTGCCCTTGGGTCATTTGGCTTCAAGCGTGCGGCCGCCTGGAATTCGAGGAAGGCGCCGTCGAAGTTACCCTTCTCTAGAAATATAGTGCCGAGACCGATATGGCTCTCGGCCTGAGTCGGTGCCAGGCGCAAGGCTTCGCGATATTCCATGGCTGCGCCGTTCAGATCGCCTTCAGCCTGGAGGGCACGCGCCAAATTGTGGTGGGTGGCCGGCTCCCTTGGCGACTGCTGTACAGCCTTGCGGTAGGTTGCAAGGGCTCCGCGTGCAGTATCCCCAGCCGGATCAGCCGCGGCCGAGGTTGCACCATGTGCGGGTTGCCGGGAGAATGACAAGGTCTTCATCACCTGTACTTCCGACGGAAGGGTTCCGACCTTCAATGGGTCCCGTGCGCCCTTCTGCACCTTGGCGTGGCGCTTCACTTGAACCGGCAACCCGGCAGGAGCCAGTTCGGAGTCGCCGCCTATCGCTGGCCCGGGTAGGGGCGACGGGCCGGGAACGCGGCCGGCACCCTGGTGAGGCTGCGCAGGTGGTTTCGTGTCGACCGGTTTCGCATCGACGCCGAACGGGCTGTTGGTCTTGCTGCTCGACGCACGCACGGTCTGGGGTAGGGAAGGGGGGGCGCCAGACTTCGGCTTTTCCGCGAGCAAAAGCACAAGGCAAACGGTCACGAAGACGGCTCCTCCCAGCCAAACTGGTGCCTGCCGGGCAATCCCTTGAACGCCCCGCTTGACTTCCGGTTCAATTGGCTCTTGAACCTTGAGGTCTGTCTGAGGTACTGCCTTCGGCACAGCCGGAGCTTCGTCGATCAATGTATCCAAGTTCAGGTCAGCAAGAACCTCTTGCACAATGGCGCAGTCGATCTTCTTCTCCAGAGCGCAGCCCAAAGACAGAGCGTTGAAGCAAAGGTTGTTGATGTTGCGCGGAATTCCCCCACTTCGCGCCGCAATCATCTCCATGGCTTCAGGGGTGAACACGCCTGACCGCGTGCAGCCTGCCACTTTGAGCCGGTGATCGATG
This sequence comes from Terriglobia bacterium, assembly GCA_035490955.1. Lineage (GTDB taxonomy): Bacteria > Acidobacteriota > Terriglobia > UBA7540 > UBA7540 > DATJKY01. The sequence continues at coordinate 1,780 of DATJKY010000838.1, forward strand.
TATGCCCGCACCTCCTCGAGGCTGAAAGGTTCGAGGCGGGCCAAGAGGGGAATGCGCTGGCGAAACTGCTCCATTTCGGGCCGCGCCAGCCTCTCCGCCAACTGCGGCTGGCCGGCAAGAATAATCTGCATGAGCTTAGCCCGCGGTGTCTCAAAGTCCGACAGGAGACGTACAGTCTCAAGCATTGGGTCGGCGAGATTTTGCGCCTCGTCGATGATGAGCACGAAGTGCCGGCCGGCCCGCGCCTCGGCCAAGAGCACTTGGTTAAGCTGTTCGTGCATCCCAGCCAGATCCTGGCCCTTGCAGTCAATCCCCAGGTCGCAGAGCAGATAGTGAAAAAACTCGCACGAGTCGCACTGGGTTTGAAAGAGGAAGACGGTGCGAGCGGAGTTTCCCAAACGCTCCAGAAGCTCGAAGAGCAATGACGTCTTGCCCATCCCTGCCTTGCCGATCAGAGCCATGAAGCCGCACCCGGCTTCGATGCCATAGAGCAACGTAGCCAGCGCTTCACGGTGTTTAGGGCTGTGATACAAGAACTGCGGATTCGGCGTGACCCCGAAGGGGTGTTCGCGCATCCCGTAGTATCCCAGGATCATGTGTCCAACCTGGCCACTGCAAACGCACTTGGGCGATGTCCCAGCCCCTGTGAAGGCTCATCCAGGGTGGGTCGGCTTATTTTTGTCAGCACCCGCGATGCCAGGTCGGAAGAAATCTGTAGCTGACTACCAATATTGGATTTACAAGAAACAGCGATGGGCATCGGAAGGCCGTCTGCCGGGAATTCTTACAGGCTAAGTCAGAGTTTTTTGCCATGCGCCTCCCTGCATCGTGTTACCACCCCCTAGGTTTCCGGCGGTTGCAGCCCGTCCGGATAGCGCCTTCGTATCCCAATGTCGTTGATGATATTTTCAGGGCTCGGTCTTGCGACTGAACGGAAAAAACCTGTTGCTACATGTTCTGATTGGTGATACTAACAACCCCTACCGTCAAGCGCTTTATCATTTTCTAGCCGAAATCATGCAGCGAAGAGGAGTAATACGCGCTGTGGCCGATATTCCCAGGAGAAGGTTTTTAAGGCGAGCAGGCATGGCTGGTCTCGCGGCGGCCGCCGACTCGTGGCTCGGTCGCGTTGCACGGGCCGAGACGGACTCCACGACGACTCGCGTGCTGATTGACCCTTCGCGGCGCATTGGAGCACTGGACCGCCGGCTCTTCGGCTCGTTCCTGGAGCAACTCGGCCGCGCGATCTACACAGGTATCTACGAGCCGGGCTCGAGATTCGCCGACTCCAACGGATTCCGCACGGACGTGATGCAAGAAATCCGGCAGTTGGGTGTGCCGATCATCCGCTGGCCGGGTGGCAACTTCGTTTCCGGTTACCACTGGCTGGATGGCGTGGGGCCGAAAAAGGATCGCCCGCAGGTGCTCGATCGGGCCTGGAACACGCTGGAGACCAACGAGTTCGGCACCAACGAGTTCAGCAATTGGTGTAAGCAGGTAGGAACGGAACCGCTACTGGGATTGAATTTCGGCACCGGCTCGGCGGAAATGGCCGCAGCACTGGTGGAATACTGCAACGTGGACAAGGGGACAAAATGGAGTGAATTGCGGCGCCAGCACGGTTATGAAGAACCTCACAGGATCAAGTACTGGTGCCTCGGTAATGAGATGGACGGTCCCTGGCAAATCGGACACATGGTAGCCGTCGACTACGGGCGCAAAGCTGCCGACGCGGCGCGGCAGATGCGGGTAATCGATCCTTCACTCAATCTGATCGCCTGCGGCTCCAGTGGTCCCTTTATGCCGACCTATCTCGAGTGGGACCGCCAGGTGCTCGAGGAGTGCTACAACGAGGTGGACGCCATCTCGCTTCATCGCTATTACGGCAATGCGGAGGAGACGGGCGGCGACAGCTCGAAGTACCTGGCTATGAACCTGGCCATGGACCGCCAGATCGAAGAAGTCATTGCCGT
>DATJKY010000839.1:0-3634 GCA_035490955.1 Terriglobia bacterium
GCGACGGGGCGTTCGATCCGAGGCAGATCCAGTTCGCGCTGAAGTTCTATTACTAGCCTTCCTACGACGCCGTTGCTGAATCACTACCTCTGCCGCAGGAACAGGCTGAGGTTGCTTCTCATCACGATGGTTGGATCCAAGAGAATACGAGGAGGAGGGCGCAGACCTTCCGTAAGAAAACGAACGATAGCTCGAAATGCATCCGAACCCTGTTCGCGCGGGCGCTGGTGGAGGGTGGCGGCGATACCGCCGGCTTCAATGAACGGGATCATCACCGGAAACAGATCCGTGCCTATGACCTTGATCTTGCCCGCCAACCCCAGTTCTTCTAAGGCTCGCATCACCGGCATGGAGTTAGCCGTACTCACGTAGATCCCCGCGACAGACGGGTACTCGGAGAGAATCCTGAGGCACTTTTGGTAGGCCTCTGTGTCCTGGTCGTGGGCCTCGATCACGCCAACAATCTTTCCATGCGGGCAGAAGCGCTGGAAACTGTTCCGGAAGCCCTCCACCTTCTGCTCGTGATCGACTGTGGCATGCATTCCGATAAATACGACCACCTGCCCACCCTCCGCGACAAGATGCCCCATCAGTTCGCCGGCCAGGGCTCCATTCATGAAGGGATCGACAGAAACCGCGGTGAGACGTTTTGAGCCTGGCGCATCAGAACCCACGCAGACGACGGGAATGCCGCGGGCCGCAGCCTGGTCGATGTAATGGCGAAGACGGCCCGGATAAGCAGGTGTGATGACTAAGCCTCTGATGTCCTCTTCCAGTATGTCGCGCAAGGCCTCCAGTTCGTGTTCCCCGAAGCGCGTATAGGGACGAGACAGAATCTTTACTCCCAGCGGCTCGAAAGCACTTGCCGCCTCGAAAATGCCTTCTCGCACGTCGTCGTAGAAGTAACTGACCTCGAGCGGCAGGCTCACCCCGATCGTGAAGTGCTTGCGCGACGAGAGGTAGCGAGCAGCAAGGTTGGGTTTATAACCCAGGCGCCGCGCTGCTCGCAAGACTCGACGTTTAGTGGAGGGATGGATACCCGAGCGATTGTGGAGTGCGCGGTCCACCGTTCCGCGCGAGATTCGGAGGGCCTCCGCTATCTCTTGTACTCCGACTCGTTTCGGAGGCGGCTGTGAAGCCGGCTTTTGCCTGTTTTCCATCGACAATCAATTCTGCCAGACCCTGTCAAGTCGAGCCGCAAACCTGTGTGAGCCTGTGTAGCCTGTATTGACTCTGACGCCGCGCCGCTTCCAGTAAGATCCGCGTTCGTGTCCTGTGGCCTCGGCGACGGCCACTGAAGTCACCGTGATTTTGATCGCTACCGAGATTGTGCTTGACACAGCCGAAGCCTGGGAGTATACGTCTCGTGCACGTGCACTTTCAGGGTCGCGGACCAGGATCGGGAACCGTAGTAAGCCAGTGTCGTGTCACACAAATTCGTTGAGTAATTTGGACCGTCAGGGCAGGGCTTTTAGCCCTGTCGTCCGATCGCTAGTCAGATTCTCTCGGGCCTTTAGGCCCTGAGGGGACGGCCCGCAGCCTCTGAAGCCGCCCTTCGAGCGGTTCCGAGGGCGGACGTCTGAAGGCGTACCCAGACGAATTATTGAACGAACTTGAGTGACACGACACCACACCCGAGGTGAAGCTTCTGAACGAACTATCCAGGCGAGTGTTTCTTCACAAGGCTGGCACGGCAGCGGCAGCGGCTTCGCTGATGATTCCCACGCCTGATGTGGGTGCGCCGGGAAAAGTCTCCTCCTCCCAGACTCTGAAGGAGTCGCTGGATGGAACATGGCTCTTTAGGTTGGATCCGCACGCGGAAGGAGAATCCCAAGGGTGGTACGCGGCTGCAGCCCCCCTTCAGGGCTGGCATGAAGTTACAGTTCCTCACACCTGGCAGATCTCGAGCGATACCACCGAATACGCCGGCGTCGCCTGGTATCGCCGGTCCGTCATGGTTCCAGCCTTCTGGGCAGGAAAGGCAGTGCGCATTGAGTTTGAAGCCGTCTACCACAGTGCGGTGGTGTGGCTGAACGGCCGCCAAATCGGCCAGCACCTTCGCAAGGGCTACACGGCCTTCACGCTAGATGCGTCAGCAGCTTTACGACCGGGAGATCTGAATCACCTCGTGGTCAGAGTCGACAACTCCTTCGACGCCCACATGCTGCCACGGTCGAGGTCCTACGATTGGGCGCCCGACGGAGGCATCATCCGATCCGTGAGCCTGCTCATCACGCCGTCGATCTTCATCGAAGGGGTCGCGGTGGATTCGCAGCCCGACCTCGGGGCTCCTCGGGCCCGTCTCGACATCAGGGTCGCCCTGCGAAGTACGAGTCAGGAGGCGGCTCAATTCAGCCTTGCTTACTCTATTGTGGAGCAAGACTCGGTCCGCTTCGTATTGCATCAACCGGATGCCGAGCGCGTCCAACTCAAACCAGAGGCCGCGCTGGAAGTCATGCTTCCGGCAACGACATTACCCAATCCTCGCCTCTGGCATTTTGATCATCCCCATCTCTATCGTCTTGTAGTGTCGATCGTGGAGGGTGGACAGCCGCTCCACAGCTTCTCGACCACATTCGGGGTCCGCAAGTTTGAAATTAAGGACGGTGGCTTTCGCTTCAACGGCGAGCGGGTGTGGCTGATGGGGGTGGAGCGTATGGCCGGCAGCAACCCCGAGTTTGGTATGGCCGAACCGGAGGCCTGGATTCGTCACGATCACGATGAGCTGAAAGAACTGAACTGTGTCTTTACCCGAGTTCATTGGCAACAGGACCGGCGTACACTCGATTACTGCGACCGGCACGGCATTCTCATTCAGGAAGAAGTTCCAACCTGGGGTGCCGATACGTTTGATGGCATGAGCGCCGAACCCGCTGCCGACATCATGGAGAATGGCATCGCCCAGTTGCGGGAGATGATCAGCCGCGACCGCAACCATCCAAGCATCTGCACGTGGGGTTTGTGCAACGAGATTGGCGGGCAGAATCCTCCCGCCTATCAGTTTGCCAAGGCCATGTACCGTGAGGCCAAGAAGCTGGACCCCAGCCGGCCTCTAACCTATGCCTCAAACTCCCTCGGGAAGACGCCCGAAAGGGATGTGAGCGGTTTGATGGATTTCATCTCAGCGAATGAATACTACGGCTCATGGGCTCCAGGGGGGCCGGAAGATGTGCGGCGCAACCTGGAAGAAATCCACCGCGCCTTTCCAGACAAGCCCATTGTCATTTCCGAATATGGCTACTGTGAATGCACTCCCGAGCGGCTCGGAGGTGATCCCCGCCGAATTGAAATACTTCGCAGCCACGACGAAGTGTTTCGGGAGCTGGATTACGTGGCCGGCGCGATCTTCTTTTGTTACAACGACTATCGTACCCATGTCGGCGACAAAGGGAGGGGGGCTCTGAAGCAGCGTGTGCATGGGGTGGTAGGTCTCTATGGGACGCACAAACCTTCCTTCGACGCACTGCGGAGCGAGAGCAGCCCGGTGGAGCAGCTCCTGGTGAAGCTGGAAGGCAAGTCGCTAGCCGCCACCGTGGTGTCAAGAAGCAAGCTGCCTGGCTACACGCTGGATGGATATACGGTGCGCTGGATCGTCCACGGGTTCGATGGACTTCCCATGGAGAAGCATGAGGTG
>DATJKY010000840.1:0-5483 GCA_035490955.1 Terriglobia bacterium
TGCCGGTGTTAGCCAGCCCGAGCAGCGAACGTGATCCGGAGGTGGCGGCCAAAGGAGTCACGAAATAGAGGTCCTGGGTATGGCTGTAAAGGTAGCTGACCCGGACCATGAGATTACGCCGAATCTGGCGGTCAACCTCAATGTTCGCAGTGAAATTGCGTGGGCTAGTGTCAAGATTGCGGCCTGTTTGGGCAAATCCGCCACCGGGAAGTTGGCTAACATAGGCGTTTTGAAAGACCACCGGCGGGGCGATCACCGACCCGTTCAGGCCGTACAGGCTCACAACGCGTTCCGGGTTGTTGAGGAAGTCCCCAGCTAGCAGCGGGACCTGGGCGTAGAAGAGGCCGGCGCCACCTCGGATAACCGTCTTGCGATCCTCCCCCGGTGCGTAGACGAAGCCCGCTCGAGGTGCGAATGCAGCCGAGCGCCCGATGGACTGGGTGGAGAATCGCCCGCCGAGGTTCAAGCTCAGATGGTCGTTGATCCTCCAGTCGTCCTGCAGGAACTCCGCGAATTCCGTGTCCTGAGCGCTGAGAAGACCGCGGCCCTGGAAGTTGATCTGTTCGGCGACTGATCCGTCCTGCCTGAATAGCTGAATGGGATGGGACTGGTCCATGCCGCTGTACGAGCGATGATTGAAATCCACGCCGGCCCTCAACTGATGACGGCCATGCCATTCCTTCAGTGCGAACTGGTACATGGGGAACAGCTCAACCTGATTGGCAGACCTCTTCCACGAGTCAAAGAAGTTGCCGCCCCAGCCCTCCGGACTGATCAGCATGTCTTCCGGGCCCTGCCCATGGGCATTGCTGTCGAGACGGGTGTATCGAAATGTGGTGCTTAGGAGGGCCCCGGAGCTGAACTGGTAGGTGTCGGCAGCCCCGACGGACACTCCTCGCTGGGCGTCATCGGACGAGGCCGTCTGCGGCACCAGCGCGCTGATGTCAGCGAACTGTCGGCGGTTCGAGAACCCGTTCACACTTACCGTCAGGAGGTGCCGAGGAGAAAGCATCGCCTGGAAGTTGGTCAGTGAGTCGAAGCCTTGCGTCTTGGTTTCGTTATCAGGCCAAGCCAAGCCACGAACCGGCTGTTTTCTCACCTCATAGGTAAACGCTTCCGAAAAGTTGAGTTTGTTCTTCAGCAGAGGTCCGCCGAAGTACAGGCGAGGCGTCCAGTCCGCAATGCCCACGATGTGACCGTCCTTGCCTCGAATTCCGGGAATAGGGTCCATCAAGCCGAACTGCCATCGGTCGGAGGGCGGCGCCTTGGTTTCAATGGTCGTCAAGCCGCCCGAGAAACCGCCGTATTCGGCACTGTAGGGAGCCTTGTCGACGTTCAGTGCCTGAATAGCATCAACAGGTATCGGAATGGAGAAACTGCCGGTCACGGGATCGACCGTTTGCGCGGAGTCTACCAGCAGCATGCCCTGGTTCTCTGCCTCTCCCTTCAGGTTCAGCTTCCCGTCCCAGGTTCGTACCACACCCGGTACCAGCGGCATCACAGCCTTGAATTTCTGCTCGGCGATTGGCAGGGTGGTGAACTGGCGGCTGCTGATGGTCGCTTTCGAGTCGGAGGCCTGGGTGACCACGCCTGCCGGCTTGTCGTGTACCTCAATCTTCTGGACGGCCTTGGCTATGTCCAGACCGATATTCTCAACTTTGGCCTGCCCTCGCTCCACCTCAACATTCTTGCTAACCGTTTGGAAGCCTTCCAGGCTTGCCTCTAGCGTGTAGCCCCCTGAAGCCAACTCCGTGAACTGATAACGGCCTGCTTCGTCGCTTATGGCTGAAAGAGACTGCGAGCTGGGCGCAGCAGGTGTCAACGTCACGCGGACGCCCTGAATCGGCTCCGCATGGTCCTGCTGGTCAGAAATGTTTACCACACCCTCGATCGAACCCAGCGCCGGGTCCGGACTACTAGAAGGTCCATCGGCGACTCCAGGACGTACCGCGACGACCAGAGCCAATCCTAGTGTCAGGACAAGAGAGCCGCCGAGACTGTTCAAACCATGCTTGTGAAGGCGCGGAGCGTAAGAAGCAAACCAAGGTCGCTTGAAGCAACCTGTTACAGCACTCGATCTCTCTCTGCACTTCTTCATGACGGTCTCCTAAGTCCGAAAGATTTTCTGATCCCGGGATCCACGGGCTCAAGGTCGTTGATTCCCCTCAGGCCGCTGGCTCTGTAACCTCATCCGTCAACTCTATAGTTGACCGGTGTCGAGTTGTCCCGCTGCCGTACCGAGTATTCCCAAGAGCTCTGCCCGCGGGCCTGACCTCACCGACCTCTTCCACAAGCTTCAGGCGCGCACGGTAGAGCTGCGATTTCAGAGTCCCCAGAGGAAGTCCCAAAGCCGCGGCCGCTTCTTCCGTGCTCATCCCTTGAACATCGCGAAGCTGCACAGCGTTCCGGTGTGTTGCGGATAATCTCTGCAACCCTCGGTCAAGGATTTGAAGCCGCTCCTGTTGTGCATACATTTCCTCAGGATTGGGCCGGGTATCAGCGATTCTGTCTGCCAAGGGTGTGCCATCTTGATCGTGTATCTGATCGAGCGAGGTCATTACATCGCGGTGGGCTTTGCGCAATCGCATCAGGGCTGCGTTGGTCACAATACTCGTCAACCAGGTGGAGAACCTGGAGCGCCCTGCGAACTCTCGTAGATGGCACAGGGCGCGGAGCAGTCCATCCTGAAGCGCGTCTTCTGCTTCTTGCGGTGTGCCGACCACTCTCAGAGCAGTTCGATAGAGCTGAGACATGTACGGCGCGAAAAGAGGCCCAAGAGCTTCCTGGTCGCCGTTCCGTGCGAGGTGAAGTAAGCTTTCCTCACGAACTGTGTAGCTATCCGCGTTGAAGTCCAAGGTATCCTCCCGTAAAGGCAGCAGCTCTCTTGCGTGTGCGGCAAACTCTCATTGCACTTGCGACTCTATCGGCGCTAGCCAGCGCGTCATGGGGACCCAATGCGCCAGGAGGCCGTTCGTTGCTATGTCTCCAATCAGCGCACCGCCAATCTCCCGCACAAACGTCAGCTTCGACGTCCCAGGCTTGTGGTCGATGGTCACCAGATCACCCAGCTCGATCTGGCCCGTGGCCAGCAGGTTCGACAGCGGAAACACCAGGTGTCGTTCGATGGACCGCTTCAGGTGGCGCGCTCCGAATGTCGAGTCCGTCCCTTCCTGCAACAGGAACTCGCGAGCGCTCGGCGTGCAATTGAACACAAACTGTCTGCTCACAGCCGAGGACACGATCCGCTCCTGCACGCGGCCCAACTCGATATCCAGGATCTTCTCGAGGTGCTCGCCCTTCAGCGACCGGAAAACGAGCACCTTGTCGATGCGGTTCATGAACTCGGGCGAGAACTTGCGCCGTGCCGCCTCCATCGCCGTGCGATAGATCTTCTGGTCCACTTCCTCGTCGTGTTGCGGTCCGGAGGTGTAACCCAAGCCGCCACTCACCAGCTTGGTCATTTCCTGCGACCCCAGGTTGGAGGTGAGGAATATCAGGCTATGGGAGAAGTCCACTCGACGGTTGTCGCCCAGGGTGAGTGTGGCTTTGTCCAGAATACCCAGCAGGAGTTGCCAGACCGCGTCGGAGGCCTTCTCGATTTCGTCGAAGAGCACCAGCGAAACCCGTACTTTTTCGGTGTAGTGCTGCTCCAGCGTTTCCTGAGTAATAAGGGGATGGGTCTCGCGATGGCCCAGGTATCCGGGCGGGGAGCCAACCAGCTTCGCGATCTCGTGACCATGTTGGAACTCCGCGCAATCGATCTTGACGACGGCGCGGGCATCCCCGAACAGTGCTTCGGCCGCTGCCTCTACCAGTCGGGTCTTGCCGGAACCGGTGGGTCCCAGCAGAAGGAGGTTGGCGAGGGGACGACCCGGCGCAGAAAGGCCGGCCAGATAAACCTGGTAAATCCGCGCCAACTGACGAATGGCGCGGTCCTGTCCCACAACCCGTCGGCGCAGGCTCCTCGCGAAATCTTCTACCTCAGGAGATTGCATCGTGGGGTCAAGGACCACCTGACTTCGATTCTCTCGGGTATCCCGACGCCGTGCCGGCAGGAAGCCGCGCGTATCAAAGAAGGCGTTCGCAACCTCGGAGTTGGAAGGCCGATCAGCGACAGACGATAGTGCAATGTTACTCGTCATGGTATTCCTCCTGCTCGGAAGCAGCAGGTTAATTCCATCTCGTCCCGCTGCTTACGCGCAAGAAGGAGCAAGCAAAGTTCCATCCCGGGAAAGAAAGGCGATGAGGCGTGCGAAACGAAACCAGATTCACCGGCTTGGCGGGATCGCGCTGATTCTGAGAAAGTTATTGAGTGTAGGGTCCCGCAGCCCGGATGTGATCTCGACGCCTGGAGAAGCTCGCTCCAAGCCCCGAAAAGTGTCATAAGCCTGGCATCCGCTTCGACAGTTTCGACATTTCAGCGCTGCTCATTTCGAGTGCTATATGGGCCTTCGGCCCACCAATGAACATGAAAGTCCCCCCGGGCCTGTCATTCCGATCCCGCGCGGGGAGAGGAATCTGTCCTATGTTCTTCTCGCAAAAGCAGATTCCTCGTCGCTACGCTCCTCTCCAGAAACAACATGAGTAAGTCCGGCTGTTTCTGGTAGATAGCCGACAGCGGGCCGAAGCCGCTGTGGATGCTCGGAATGGCAGGGCTGTTGGATGACTTGCGACAGAGCGGTCTAGGCTCGGGCAGCAAGCCACAATGCTGCGGTCTCTGTGCGGGGCCTATGACACCGTAACTGACTCCAGCATTCGAGATGGGAACGATCGTCCTGACCGGGCTAGAGCCGGGTCTTGCTAGCCCAGCAAGTGATCTGGTGGGTGATTAACAGTCCTTTGGGGAGTCGCGCCGGGGATCTGCCGCTCTGACTTGCGGCACTGAGGGTGTGGTGAAAACATTGTTGGAAAACCGAAACAGCCTCACGCAAAGACGCAAAGTCGCCAAGGTCGCAAAGCAAATATAGGAGTTCTTGCTTTCGGATCTTTGCGTCTTGGCGCCTTTGCGTGATCGCGTTTCATCTTTTCACATTTCTCTGGTCACCACGTAGCGCCCGGCTACTTGCCCCCGGGCGGAACTGGGTCCTTTTTCTCCTTCGCGAAGACCAGGCTATTAGGACGTTGCTTGATCGTGTCGCTGAACTGCTTCAGGTTCTGACTGGTGGCACGGATGTTTTCCAGCGTCTCGTCCAGGTTGTCGCGATTTCCCTGCAGCGTGTCGTCCAGATCGCCTACCAAACGCCTGGCGTCGACTAGCGCGGAGTGAAGGGTGAGGAGGACCTGGTGGATTTCGGCGCGATTCTCAAGAACGACCTGGTTCAGATTCTTGGTCAGGGCGGTAGCGTTGTCCAGGGTGACGTCGGCCTTGTCGATGGCCGGGCCCACTTTGGCGCTCGCCGCGTCAAGATTGGCCAGCGTTCTTCTCAGCGGTGGGCGCGTTTCCACCAGCATCTCGTCTACATTAGCCAGAATGCGGTCAAGGT
>DATJKY010000841.1:0-10574 GCA_035490955.1 Terriglobia bacterium
CACAGGGGACGGCATGGACCAGACACCGCTCGCACGAATCCTGCTCGATACGGTACGGCGCTCCGGACCCATCACTTTCCGCGAGTACATGGCACTCTGCCTTTACCACCCGGAGCACGGGTACTACATGTGTGGACCCGGACGCACAGGAATGCGCGGCGATTACTTCACCAGCTCGGACCTTCATCCCATCTTCGCGCGGCTCATGGCTCGGCAGGCAGCGGAAATGTGGGAAGTCCTGGGTCGGCCCACCCCATTCAGCTGGGTCGAGATGGGCGCGGGGCGAGGCCTCTTCGCCCAAGACTTTCTCGAGTGGGCTGCGAATACGGAGTTCGGCGCTGCACTCAACTACGTCGCTATTGAGCCGAGCGGGGAAGCTCGATCGCGGCTGATGAATCGAGTGTTCAGCCAGGACCGGAAGATCCCCTTCCGTGTGCTGGCCGACCTGGAAGAGCTGTTGCCCATTACCGGTTGTTTTTTCTCCAACGAACTACTGGACTCATTCCCCGTTTCCGTTGTGACTCGCGCCCGAGGGCGTTTGAAGGAGGCTTACGTCACCTCCGAGGGTGAGACCCTGCGCGAAAAGCTCGGGCCGCTGAGCGGCACGGCCGTCGCGGCTTACGTTGCCCGCCACGCGCACGGGCTCGAGGAAGGGCATCGTACGGAAGTGTGCCTCATGGTGGCCGACTGGATTGGCTCGGTGGCAGAGAGGCTGGTCCGAGGCTTCGCGCTCACCATTGACTACGGTGACCTCGCCGAACAGCTGTACACTGCCGACCGACCGCGCGGCACGCTGATGGCATACCGCGGTCACGCGGCGAGCGAAGACTTTTTCTCTGCCCCGGGCGAGCAGGACCTCACTGCGCACGTCAACTTCAGCGCCTTAATCAACGCGGGCGAAGACGCCGGTCTGAACCTCACCGGTTTCACCACCCAGGAGCGCTTCCTCTCGGCCCTCGGCGAGCCCAGCCAGTTCGCTGACCTCTACGGTCCGGGCCAAAGTGAGGTGGAGCGCCTGGATGCGAGATTAAAACTCAAGCGGCTGATTTTCCCGGAAGGAATGGGCACCGTCTTCAAAGTGCTCGTCCTGCACAAAGGAATCACCATGCCGAAGCTTATCGGTCTGCCTAACCGCCACCCAAGAAGTTAGAGGTGACCGCCCTTCGAACGCCTATACTGCCTCATTCGGCTCGAGACTCGTGGTTGTGGAATGGAGCTCCCCAGGCAGCGAGGATCGCTGCGGCACGGTGCTTGGGAGATCTCGTGGTATCCTCGAGAAGATGAGACGCTGGGTTCGGAGAGGCAGACTTACTGTCCTGCTCGTGACGGCGCTGGCGACGATGGCAATGCCATCCGCATGGCGCGCCTGGGCCCAGACCTCGCTCGCGCCTGACGCTATCTCGTCGAAATTCTGCGACGACCCTTTCGCCTTGCTCTTTGCAAGGAGCAAACTGCAGCAACGAAGGGTGTCCGTCGCAGGGTTAATCACGATGCCACCCTTGGCCCCGGCGGCTTTCGGCGCGGACGGTGAGCTGGGTCAGGCCCCTAGTGCCGGTAGCCCTGGCTCGCAAACCTCGACCGGCCAGGCAGCGAGCGCCGGCGACACCACTCAGACATCCAAGGACGGGATTAGCGGGTTCGATGTGAACCCCGTCACCGGCTTGGTGTCAACCTCGGCGGTAGACTACCAGCCGCTGACCGGTAGGCAGCGGGTCAAGCTATATTTCAAGCAGAACTTTTTGTCGGTGGGCGCCTACTTCGGACCGTTTGCCGCCGCTTTGCTGCTGGACCAGACCACCGACTCGCCCTCCCAGTGGGGGGGCGGATTCTCGGGTTATGGAAAAAGGGTAGCTTCGCGTTTCGCAGCCGGCATTGTCCAAGGGACGGTTCAAGCGCCGATTGCTGCCGTTCTGCACGAGGATGTTCGTTACATCGTTAGCAAAGAACACGGCGTGAAACGCCGGACTTGGCATGCGGTGGTGTACAGCTTTGCTACCTACAATAGCCACGGTCAACCGACCGCAAATATCGCCAATATAAGCTCGTATTACGCTGCCAGCGCAGTCAGCGCGACCTGGCTTCCGGGCTATTACAACGTGGCGCGTTATGCGTTGATCGATGGATCTGAATCACTCGGACTGAGCATCCCCGTTAACATGCTTCAGGAGTTCTGGCCCGAAGTCCGCCGCTACGTGTTCCGCCGGCGTTGAGTCGGCCTCGGGGTTAGCGCGCAGGGCCTCGGCGGCGAATTGAGCTCGGTCCGTTACCCCCTTGGCTGTGTATCGCAAAGTTCGGGAAAGTGGAAGGTCGTAGCGAACGCTTTTTTAGCGTGTCGCAACCTCTCACGCCTCTGTGTCGGCGGAAATAAGAAAGAACTGAATCGATCGCGATCCCGGACGCAGCATCAGCTGCCGGACGTTTTTACAAGGAAAGACCAGGCTAGCTAGCTTAGCTAGGAAAACTCGACGACCAGACGCCCGCTGATGCTACCCTGGCCGACATGCTCGAAGGCCCAGTTGATTTCCTCCAACCGGCAGGTTTGGGCGACTGTCTTGATTCTCCCCTCCGCGGCCAGAGCCAGCACTTCGCGCAAGTCCTGGCGCGTGCCGACGGCGGAAGTCAGAATGCGAATCCCTTTGGCCACGGTCTGCAGAATAGGAAGGGTGAAGCTACCCGGTGGCAAGCCAACCAATACAAGGGTTCCACCTCGGCGCAAGGCTTCAGCCCCCTGGGCGACGGCGGCCGGAGTGGGTGCCAGATTGATGACAACGTGGGCGGCACCCAAAGCTCGGATCGCCTTGGGTGCATCATCGCGCGAGGCGTCTATGGCGATTTCGGCGCCAAGTTGCCGGGCCAAATCCAGCTTGCTCGGCCGAACGTCTACAGCAATGACCCGGGCTCCCATGGCTCGAGCGATCTGGACCGCGTAGTGACCAAGTCCACCCACACCCCAGATCGCGACTGTGTCGCCGACCCGTGCTCCCGAGATCTTGAGGGCACGATAAGGAGTGAGGCCGGCGCAATACACCGGAGCAGCATCCACGAAGCTCAAGCCCTCCGGTACGGCCACCGCATGTGAGGCCGGGACGGCGACGTATTCGGCGTAACCGCCGTCCACCATGAAGCCCGTCACCCGGATCTGCGGGCAAAGGGCCTCCCGGTCGCTGGTGCAATATTCACACTCTCCGCAGGTGGAATAGATCCAGGGAATGCCCGCACGATCACCGACTTTGAAATTGGCCACGTCCGCGCCAATTCGTTCGACAACTCCAACCGCCTCATGGCCCAGAATCAGAGGCAGCTTGTGCAGCCGCCACTCGCCGGCCGCTAGGTGGAGGTCCGTGTGACACACACCACAAGCCTTCACTTTGACCAGGATCTCGGCCGGTCCACACTGAGGTACGGGGACATCTTCAATCACCAGGGGTGTGCCAGCTTCGTGTAGGACCGCAGCTTTCATAAAGAAAGTGGATGGTAGACAGTTGACCTATACGGGGACACCCGCGGGCGCCCGAGACGCGGATACAAGCAAGAAGGCGGACGGCAGGCGAGAATGGCTTCTGCCTCCTGTCTACCGTTCACTGTCTACTTACATCGCTAGGATACCTTGGCGAAGATGATGGCGAATGTGTATAGTGCCATCGACTCGATCAAGACCAGCGCCAGGATGAGCGCGAACTGGATGGCCGGGCGGGCTCCCGGGTTGCGCGCCAGGCCCTCACAAGCCGCGGCCGTGGCCTTGGACTGTGCATACCCACAGCCTGCCGAAGCAATAGCCATAGCAAAACCTGAGGTGATGGCGACCCAGTTGGTGGTTGAGCCGGCGCCCCCCGCCGGTCCCTGGCCAAACGCCGGAACGGCGAACAGCAGAGTAGCCAAACCCATTAGGAACAGCATGATCCTTTGTTTCACTTCTCCTCCTCACGGCCTTTCGCCAGAACGGCGAAGGTATAATGGAATTCCGACAGGGGGTGGTTTCCCGCCATCCCTCGTGCAGGCGGGACTCACGCTGACGGGTTGATGTAGGGGCCCGCTTGTGCCTGCCCCTTGGTGTATCGCGCTGCGCCGTTTGAGTGACCGCGGAGCGTCGCCCCCTACAAACTCAATGTTCTTCGGAAACGGCCATGCCAAGGTAGACGGCTGGTAGCAACATGAAAATATAAGCCTGTAAGATCGACACGAAAATGTGCAGGGCCGCAAAGATGACGGGCACCACAATCGGCACCAACCCTCCGAACACCTCCTCGAGGAGGTTGCCCACTACCATGTTGGCATAAAGACGAACGCTGAGTGAGAGCATTCGGCCCACATTACTTATGATTTCGATGGGAAACATAATCAAGGCGAGACCCAGCATGGGACCACAGAGGTGCTTCAGATATCCCACCAACCCATGCTCCCGAAAGCCCTGAAAGTTGTAGTAGAGAAACGCCACGACGGCAAGGCCCAACGTCACCTGGATGTGCGCGGTGGGTGTGGTGAAGAGAGGAATCAGTCCCAGCATGTTACACAGCGCCACAAACAGGCCCAGGGTTCCCAGCAAAGTCACGTACTGGCGGCCTCCGTGTCCGATGATTTCGTCCGCCATGTTCTGGGTGAATTGCACCACGAGTTCCATGGTCTGCTGAAACCTGCCCGGATTCTCCACCGAGAGTCTGGAACGCAACAACAGCGCACCAGCGAGGAGCAGCAGGATTACTACCAATTCCATTGCAATGTAATTAGGAATCGGATGCGCAGAGTCAGCAGGCGGAAAGCCGATCTTCCCGAGCAGGCTCGTCACAACGCTGCCAAGAACCTTGTTGAGTAATGCTGTAAGCCAGAGTTCGTGTTCCATGATCAGAGCCCAGTTGTCAGTCCATAGTAGCCGGTTCCGGTTGGTTGTCGGTCGTCCAGTGCCTTTCGCCTGAGTCCCAAGGCGGATGCCAACATTTCAGCCCCTGCCGGAAGCTCGCAAGCCTTCGCGAATAAGAAAAGGCGATTCAATTACAATTGCGCCCGCCGGAACCAAGAGCCCGTAAATAATGAACATAAACGGTAGCCAGTGCGTCCGGTAGAGCACGTAGAGCGCCACGATAACCAGCGGATAACGGACCGCGAACTTAACGATAACCCTTTTGGGTGGCCGAACCGTACCCGCGTTGGCGAGTGCCTCAACCGACTGACGAAGCCAATTGTAATTAAGTACGCCAAAAAAGGCCCCTACTGCAAACCCCAGCCCTGCTCTTCCGCGGCCGGTGATGAAAAGGCCGGCCATCCCTGCCACGGCGATCAGCACCATCCATCGGGAAAGGCGCGCTTCACTTCGGGCCAAGTCGAGCATTGGAATTATTTCTTCCGGCATCGCTTTCCGCCCTTTTCATCATTTTCAGAATCTCAATAAAGCCGCCTGCCGCTCCCAGCATCGTGAGTACAATGGAGAATACCGGCGAGGTGTGCAGCCAGCGGTCGAGCAGCCATCCGAGACCGTAGCCAGCCGCCGCAGCCGCCGGAAGGATGAAACCTAGGGAAGTGTAGTACGCCACCTGGGTCCACAGATCGGATTGCTTTCCCGCCAGCGGAGACATTGAACCCTACGCTTCAAGAGAAGAATGGACGAATCGCTTCGCGCGCGATCACGATCAGTGGCTGGGGGTATATGCCGAGCAATAGGGTTACGCCCAGGCTCACACCCAGCGCCACCGACAGGCCCGGGCCGGTCTCGAGCGGGACAGTATCCATCGCCTTCTTCATGAACATGGCCACGACAATGCGCAGGTAATAATATAACGCTACCACCGCGTAGCCCACCGCCAGTACCGCCAAGACATAGTGGTGCGTCTCAATGAGAGAGAGGAAAATAAAGTACTTTCCGATGAAGCCCGCGGTAGGCGGTATGCCTGCCAGCGAAAGCAGGAAAATCAGCATTATGATCGCCATGCCGGGCGAGCGCGACATCAAACCCGACAAATCGTCAATCTCGTCGCCGATCAAATCTTTTCGGCGCATAACGATGATAACCGCAAAAGCGCCGAGGTTCATGAAAGCGTAGACCAGCAGATAGATGAAGACCGCCTGGAGTCCCGTCTCGTTGCCATCCGCCGCAGTGATAACGCCAAGCAACAGATAACCCACGTGCGAGATGGTCGAATACCCGAAAAACCGCTTGATGTTGGTCTGAGTTATGGCCGCGAGATTCCCCAGTGTCATCGTGGCCACAGCCACGCCAACCATCAGCAACTGCCACTGCACACGCAACGGCCAAATACACGAAAGCAAAAGACGCAGCAAGATGGCAAAAGAGGCGACCTTGGGCGCCACGGAGATGAAGGCCGTGATGGATGTTGGCGCTCCTTCGTAGGCGTCTGGGGTCCATTGATGAAAGGGCACAGCCGCCACTTTGAAGAAAAGCCCTGCCAGCAAAGTAATCATCGCAACCCAGGACAAGAGGTCGGTGGGGGAACGTTCAGAGAGGCGCCCCATAATAAGCGCTAGATTCGTGGAACCGCCGATCCCGTAGAGGAGGGACATCCCGTAGAGCAGCAACCCGGATGAGAAGGCACCCAGCAGAAAGAACTTCACCGCCGCCTCATTGGACCGTCGGCTGCCGCGCAGGAAACCGGTCAGCACGTACTCGCACAGCGCCATGACCTCCAGGGCGACAAATAGAACAATGAGGTCCGTGCCGGAAGCCAGGAACATCATGCCCACGGCCGAGAACAGAAGCAACGCATAGTATTCTCCGTAATGGGCGCCCTCGATCTCCAGGTACTTGGCGGAAATCAGGACCACTAAACTGGTGGCGATCACGATTAGGAACTTCAGATAAATGGCAAACGTATCGAGCGTGAAGCTGCCGGAGAAGCCCTCGAAGTGCCCACCGCCCTTGAGAATGGGCCAGAACATCCCAAGCTGTGCTGCGGCGAACCCCAGGCCGATAAGCGCCGCCACCGCGTTGAGGTACTTGTCGCGCTTTTCGAGCATGAAGTCGAGCATAAGAATCGCCAGGGCGAAGATCGAGAGCAAGACCTCGGGCTTGATCGCCTGGTAGTCCTCGGGCTTGAAAAAAGCTCCCATTAGCGCGCTTCTCCCGAGGCCTGAGGCGCGGCCACCATTGAGTCGAAGGTGGGCTTGGGAACGCGGCCGACCTGCCCCGACTTGTCGGGGCCCTGGCCGCGTGCAGACGAGCCGGCTGCGCTCCCAGCGGAGTTGGGTGAACCCGGAGCGTTGAAAAAGTGGGGGTCGACACGCTCCACGATGGCCGTCACCGGCTTCTCCAGGACGTTGAAGAAGGGCTTAGGGTAGAGTCCAATCCAGAAAGCCCAGATGATCAACGGCACCAAGGTTGTGATCTCACGGAGGTTCAGATCCTTCAAGACCTGGTTTTTGGGATTATCACAGGTCCCGAACATGGTCCGCTGATAGAGCCACAACATATACGCCGCGCCGAGAACAATGCCCAATACCGCCCACGCCGCCCAGGCCTTATTCACTTCGAAGGCGCCTTGCAGAATAGTGAATTCGCCAATGAACCCGTTCAGCAAGGGCAGGCCGATGCTTGAGAGCATCACAATCATGAAGAGCGTGGCATAGACGGGCATCACATTCGAAAGGCCGCCGAGTTCCTTGATTTCGCGCGTATGCCTGCGCTCGTAAATCAACCCGACGATCAAGAAGAGCGCGCCGGTGGAAATCCCGTGGTTGATCTGCTGGATGACACTACCCGACAGACCGTGCGGGTTGAGGGCGAATATTCCCAGGGTGCAGAAGCCCAGGTGGCTGACGGAGGAATAGGCGATCAGCTTTTTCATGTCGCGCTGCATCATGGAGACCAGCGCGCCATAAACGATGGCGATGATAGAGAGTATCACCATGATGCGTACCGTGGTGGGACTACTGCTGTACTCCGGCAACAGCGGCAAGGAAAAGCGGACGAAGCCGTAGGTCCCCATCTTCAGCAGAACTCCGGCCAGGATCACTGAGCCCGCCGTTGGCGCCTCAACGTGGGCATCCGGCAACCAGGTGTGGAACGGGAACATCGGCACTTTGATGGCGAATCCCACCATGAAAGCCCAGAATACCCACTTCTGCAAGTCCATCGGCCAGTGATATTTCATCAACTCCAAAACGTTGAAAGTGTACACTCCCGTGACCGAATGATAGTGAAAGTAGAGGGCCAGGATGCCGAGCAGCATCAGTACCGAGCCGGCGAGGGTGTACAGAAAGAATTTGATCGCCGCATAGAGCTTGCGCGGACCGCCCCATACACCGATGATGAAGTACATCGGCACCAGCATCACTTCCCAGAAAACGTAGAAGAGGAAGAAATCGAGCGACATGAAGACGCCCAGCATGCCCACCTGCAGGAGCATGAACATGGCGTAGTATTCCTTCACCCGCTCTTCCACCGCCGTCCACGAAGAAAGCACCGAGAGAAAGCCGAGCGTTGTCGTCAGCATGATGAGCAGCAGGCTGATGCCGTCGATTCCCAGGAAGTAGTGCGCACCGATGGAGTTGATCCACTCGTGGTTCTCGATGAACTTGAATTGCTGGTCCGGTGAGTTGCCGGGAAACCAGAAAGCCAGGGACAACGAAACGAGGAAGCCCAGGAAGAGCACGATGTTGCTCCACCACCGGATGGCCTGTTTGTTCTCGCCCGGGATGAAAAGCAACAGAATCATGCCGACAAGCGGCGTGAAGAGCACAATGCTGAGAATGTGGGAGCGGAAGAAGTCCATCGTCTACCTCGGCCCGGTTAAGGGGTGAAGGGTAAAGTGTAAGGTGTAAAGGTTAAAGGCTATAAGGATAAAAGGATAAGGTTCTCCTCCTCCGGACAATGGCTTTGACCCTTCACCCTTTAACCTTTACCCTTTTCTCGCCGCTTCGCATTCACGATAATTGCTGTGACCACCGCGTAGAGTTGTTCCGTTTCTCGCATCAATGGAGCGAGCCGTCTTGCAGCAACGATGCCCGAGTCGGCAAGCAGGCGCAGCCAATAATGGCTCTCCTTAGCCTCCTTCTGGGCGATCCCATACTTGTGGATAAAGTCCGAACGGCTCTCTGCGGATTGGGCTTCTTCCACATTCGCTCCGATCGATGTCGCAGCTCGAAGGTACTGCTTTCCCAGAACCCACCCGGCTCCGTCCTTCCCGGCCTGGAGGGCTTGATAAAGCTTGATCGCGCGCAGAGAGTACGCATACGAACGCTTCCGGATGTCAGGGGCGGGCATCGTCTTACCCTTTGCACCTCATCCCTGTTACCCCGTCAGCCACTTCTCAATCCCCTTTGATTTTGTCCTTATCCTATGCCTGTGCCTTTGCCTTGGCGATTACCCTCTGGGCGACGTCCCGAGCGTCCTTCGGGGTCAGGCCATAGCTTCTCGCAACCTCATTTACAGCCTCGGTCCATCGCTCCTCCCAAGCCTCGGGAGAGCGTTTTGACTTTCCCGACTTACGGAATTCCTGTTCCTCCCTAGCCATCTCCAGAACCAGCCTGCTGTGGCGGAGCTCGAGCTCTAGCTCCACTAGGAAATCCTCGAGGTGCTTAGAGACCTCCGCGAGCGCTTGATTGGACAGATTCTTCCACCTTCCGCCGTTCTCGGGCTGTTGCGTCATTTGTTACTGCTCTCTTCAGCGCGTGACTCTGTACCTCGGAATGTGCTTCATTTGTTTCGACCCCAATCATGGATGGTGGCTTGACCAGTATCAGCGACCTGCTTTACCCTTCACCGTTTACACTTTACCCCTTAGACTTTACACTTCAAAAGCGAACCAGATAGTAAGTCATGAAGATTAGGACGCCCAAAACAATGAAGAACGCGTAAGTCTGTACGACGCCAGATTGCACGACCCGCACCGGATAGCTGAGCAGTTTGGTGCCAAAGCCAACGACGTTCACTAAGCCATCGACCACCCAGATGTCCCACAGCCGCGATAGTTCGGCGGACATGCGGGTGGACCAACCCACTCCATTCACGCCGCCGTCCACGACGGCCAGATCGAAAGCCGCGAGAATGTTGCCCAGATCCTTGGTCCGGTTCACAAAGAGCGCATCATAAAGCTCGTCTACGTAATACTTGTTCAACAGGATCTGTTTTAGGGGACCTGGTGGCGCTGCCAGCCGTTCGGCAGTCAGCGGACGTCCTACATACCTGGCGTAGGCGCCAAGGATTCCCACCAGGGCGATCGCGATGGAAAGGAACATCAACCCCATCTCCAGGTTATAGCTGGGTTCGTGCGCGGTCGCGGCGAAACGACTCACAAAGAGGGGTTCGAGGAATTTGCCAAGGGGGTCAGAACCGAGACCCACGAGTCCGCCCACCACGGAGAGCACGGCCAGGACTACAAGCGGGCCGAGCATGCTCCAGGGTGATTCGTGGATATGGTGTTCCACCTCGTGAGGAACACGGGACTCCCCGGTGAAAGTCATAAAAAACAGACGAAACATGTAGAAGGCAGTCATGCCGGCGGTGATCCAGCCCACCAGCCACAGCACGGGGTGACCATAAGGGCTGACGTAGGCCTGCCCAAGAATTCGGTCCTTGCTCACAAAGCCGGCGAAGGGCGGAATCCCGGAGATCGCCAAAGTCGCCGCCA
>DATJKY010000842.1:0-2840 GCA_035490955.1 Terriglobia bacterium
AGGCGGCGGTCAAATATCTTGTGCCGACCGAACGCGCGGTGGTTATCGATCTACCGGTAGCCAAGACTGCGGCAGCGGCCGGGGACAACTAGATGAGAGACAATTACAGCAACGAGCCACAATTCCCCAATAGGAAAGAACCGGAGGAGGCTCAGCGCAGAGACCTTTAGGTCTCCGAAGCAGGGTAGCGCGGACCTCCGCATCTGAGGTCCGCGGTTCTCATGTCGCAGTACCTGGGAACGTGGTGCCGGCCAAGAGCCGCAGACCGCAATAGCGGCGGTCTGCGCTACTCCTCGCTTTTCCGCAGCCTGTTAAGCCGTGTCCTGATAACAGAATACGCACAAATTTACGACGCTCTGTTTAAGGGATCTTCGGTTGGGGAGATCAACAATGAAGCGCTACAGACTGAACCTTGTCACCTCCATGCTGATGTGTAGCGTGCTTTCCCCCGCGGCGCACGCCCAGGAGCACGCCACCTCGATGTCCCAGGTGGAGCGGCTCAATCGCGCTCCGGTCAACAAGGAAGTTCTGAAGGTGCAGTTGCCGCGGCCGACAGAGACCAAGTTGCCTAACGGTCTCACCCTCCTGGTCCTGGAACAGCACAAGCTGCCCACCATTTCGCTGGCGCTGTGGATCAAGACGGGAGCCCTCGCCGACCCCAAAGACATGCCGGGGCTGGCGAAATTTACGGCCGACATGCTACGCGAGGGCACGTCACATCGCACCAGCGCGCAGCTGGCGGCGGAGGTCGATGACATCGGTGCCACGCTGAACGCTAACGCCGCATTCGGCTCCAGCATCTCGACAGTGAGTGCGTCGGTCCTGGTGGAGAATGTCGATCGTCTTTTTGATCTGATCAGCGACGTTGTCCTGAATCCGTCATTTCCGGCAGATGAACTTGAGAAGTACCGGCAGCGCCAGCGTGCGAATCTAGAGCAGCAGCGCTCTCAACCACAGTTCCTGGCCACGGAAAAGTTTCGCCAAGTTCTCTACCGCGACTTTCCCGCCTCGGTTGTGTCTGCCACTCCCGATTCCCTGAAAATGGCGACTCCGGAGCTGCTGAAAAAGTTTCACGAGGCACACTATGCCCCTAACAACGCCATTCTGGGCGTGGTCGGAGATTTCAAAACGGGGGACATGATCGCCGACATCAAGAAATACTTCGGCCACTGGAAAAGCAGCTCCGTCCCGCCGTTGAACTTGGGCACGCTGCCGCCGCCCGCCCTCTCCAAGATCTACCTGGTGAATCGACACGATTCCGTCCAGACCAACATCGTTGCCGGCGACTATGCCGTGCGGCGTGCCGACCCCGAGTACGTGCCGCTTCAGGTTGCCAATCAGGTTCTGGGTGGAGGTCCGCAAGCCCGCCTGTTTCTCAACCTCCGCGAAAACAAGGGTTACACCTACGGCGCATACAGCAGCATTTCCGCTGGCATCTACCCTGGCCCTTGGGCTGCCCAGACCGAGGTGAGAACCAATGTTACCGACGGGTCGATGCACGAGCTTCTGGCAGAGTTCCAACGCCTGCGGGATGAAAAGGTGCCGGACGCGGAGCTTGACGACGCGCGCCGCTCCATTGTGGCCCGATTCGCCCTCGAGCTGGAGAGCCCAGTGAGTCTCATCAATGACTGGCTTACGGTGAACTACTATGGCTTGCCCCAGGACTACTGGGACCGCTACCCGGAGCAGATAGCCCAGGTGAACGCCGACGCGGTGCAAGCCGCCGCCCGCAAGTACATGGAGCGTGATCACGTGCAGATCGTCTGCGTAGGCGATGGAAAGCAGATCAAGGACCTCCTGAAAAAGTACGGCCCCGTCGAGGTGTACGATACGGATGGAAAGAGGCTGGAATAAGCGGTCACTCACCCAGCACTTTGATCAGCACCCGCTTGCGTCGCTGGCCGTCGAATTCGGCGTAATAGACCTGCTGCCAGGGGCCAAGGTCGAGTTTACCATTGGTGACTGGTACCAGCACCTGGTGACCGATCAGCAGGTTCTTCAGATGAGCGTCCCCATTGTCCTCGCCGGTGCGATGGTGCCTATAGTCTTCGCGGAAGGGCGCCAGCTTCTCAAGCCATTCCGCAATGTCGGCAATGAGGCCGTCTTCGGCATCGTTGATGTAGACCCCGGCAGTGATGTGCATGGCGGAGGCTAGCACCAAGCCCTCCTTGATTTGGGCCTTCTCGAGAGTGCGCTCTAAGTCGCCGGTGATGTTGATGAACTCGCGCTTCTTTTTGGTGTTGAACCAAAGGTATTCAGTGTGTGATCTCATCGGTACCTCTTGTGATTTCGGTTCCTAGAAGCACGCGGGCATCCACGGCTCGACGAAGCTCGGGTTGCCGTAAGCCCGGTCGATGGGCGCTAACCGAACGTCATAAATTCAGGGCTCCTGACAGGCATGACATGGCATGAAATTCTTAACATCGGGCGCTCGATTCCCGGTCCCGCGAGGCGGGACACCGTGAATAGCCGTAGGTGAAACCTACGGACTGGGAAGCCCACCAGATCATCCCGGCCCTGGCGGGGCCGGACTCGCCGAGCGGCGACTAACGGTGAACCCCTTGCGGGGTTGGGTAACACGGCGTGACCTGATCCGTAGGTTCCACCCACGGCTATTCACGGTTGGCCCCTGCCGGGGCCCGCGCTAAAACGGCGATGCAGCTACAATGGCTGCCCTAGCGGTGAACCATCCGAGTATAATATGCGTCTCAGTCTACAGACAGCCGGAGGAGTTGGAGGCGGAATGCAAAACAGAGTTCTTAGCATGCTCTTGGCGGGCGCGCTGCTCACCGCACTGGCAGTCGCGGCCTCCGGTCAGGACCTCGCGTCCTTGGAGAAGC
>DATJKY010000843.1:0-4591 GCA_035490955.1 Terriglobia bacterium
GAATAACAACTACGAATGAACCGAGCCGCAAACCTATTTTCACCGTCCGATCGTACCATACCGGTTTCTGCCAAAGAGGAGGCGAGCACGAGGAATTTTGATTCCGCGTTTGCGGGTCGATCATGCCCGGCGGTGAGGGGCAGTTTTTTAGTCTGAGGGATTTCGTGTAGGATCGAGGACCGTTCGAAGGCAGTTGGGAAAACGACACTCCTCCTCAGACGAAGAGAGACGTTTCGGGGCCAACGCCATACTGAGCCGGGACAAGGCGCTGCCTTGACAGCGTGGGCAAGGTGCGGAGAGTTCGAAACGCCCCAGATTGGTGCCATCTCGGGAACTCGGGTGACGATGTTCAGTGCGAACTCTTCGGCGGTCACCGTGGTCCTATAAATACAGCAGACTCGGTTGCGCCTCCAGCGTAGCTCCGGCAGCCCTTGGTCAAATGGCCCGGCGCGGCTTTTCGCCCGGGCGTCTTCTTTCATCGGAAGGATCAGTGGGAGACCATAGGCAACGGCAGTTACGCGCGCTCCGAAACAACCGCATCGGGACCTCAAATACGGAGCTCGTCGTAAGCTTTGATGATTTCACCTCCGGTCGCGAACCAGGCCCGCTCGCGCGTTGTCATACGTTCGAGGGCTCGTCGAAGATACGGAGTGTATAGCGGCTGCCCGGCCAGAAAAGGATGCAGGGGAATGCCCATGATTTTCGCGGTCCTCTGGCTTTCTTCGTACAGCGTCTCAAATTGGTCGGTCAGCGCTTGCAAGTATTGTTCGCCGGTATAGGCGTGCCGGTTGAGCAGATGCATGTCGTTGAGCGCCATGCAATACGGGACCGAGAAAAGCTTGCCTTTCTTCACTTTCATGGGATACGGCTGGTCATCGTTATTCCAATCTCCCACGTACTGGACTCCTTCCTCCGCCAAAACGTCGGGCGTGTTGAAGGTTTCGGTGAGCCCTGGCCCTAACCATCCGCGAGGCCTCTCCCCGGTGGCTTGCTCGATGGTGTGCAGCACTTCCCGGATGGTCTGCCGTTCCTCATCGATCGAGAGATTCGCCAGAGTTCTACTATTCGTGATCCCATGTCCCATGAATTCCCACTGCCGTTTCTTCATTTGCTCAATTGCCTGGGGAAAGGTCTGACACACCCCGGAGTTCAGAGCCACGGTAGCTCGCAGTCCAAGGGAATCCAATGCGTCTGCAATCCGCCAAAGGCCCGCTCTCATCCCGTATTCTCGCCAGGCGTAATTAATAATGTCAGGGACTGTGTTGCTAGCCTGAGGAGAAATGGCTGCGCCTGCCCCGGAGTGGAAATCCCAAATCTCGACGTTGGGAATGATCCAGATCGCCAAGGTCTTCCCACCCGGCCATGCGAAGGCCCTTCGCTCGAAGATGAATGAATCTCTATAGCGATCAGGCCCGCGTAAGGTTGTTCCCTTGGTTTGGGCCAAAAGGCCGGGACCCACACCAAAGACCACCACGCCGCCCGCGGCAAGCCGAGCGCTTTCGTTGAAAAACTCTCGTCGATTCATTTCGGTCCTCCTGCCCGCAGAAGAGGGCATCGGTATTGACTTTATTGACTTTACCCCACCAGCACCACCGCGCAACGGATTCCACCCGGGAAACGGTTATACTGAGCGAAGTCTGAATCCTCAATGAAAATTCCCGGAGGTGAGGTGTGAATCGCAACGCCACGCTTTCTCTCGCCGTATGGGCTCTCCTTCTGGGGCCGCTAGGGAGTCAGGGTCGGACCAAGCCGTTTCACCTTGCAGAGGCGACCATCGAGGATGTTCGTGCCGCCTACCAGTCAGGACGCCTCACGGCGCACCAGCTGGTCCAACTCTATCTGAATCGCATTGCAGCTTACAACCAGAAGGGCCCAAGCCTCAACGCCATGATTACCGTCAATCCGAAAGCTCTGGAGGACGCGGACCGGTTGGATGCGGTTCTTAAGACTTCCGGCTTCGTCGGCCCGTTGCACGGAATCCCCGTCATACTGAAGGATCAGATGGACGCCAAGGGCATGCCCACCACGCTCGGCTCGGTCCTGTTCAAGGACTACTACCCCGACCGGGATTCGTTCGTCGCGGAGAAGCTGCGTAATGCCGGGGCGATCATCCTGGGCAAAACGACTTTGGGCGAACTGGGCGGAGGCGACACCTTCGGTTCTCTGTTTGGCGCGGCTCGAAATCCGTTTGCGTTGGATCGAACCCCTGGCGGCTCATCCGGAGGGTCGGGAGCGGGTCTTTCCGCAAACTTTGCGACGGTGGCGGTCGGCGAAGAGGGCTTCGCGTCGATTCGCCGGCCCTCGACCTGGAACTCGATTGTTGGCATGAGGCCGACGGCCGGTCTGGTCAGCCGCAGTGGCATGTTTGACGGCTGGCCGGAACTCAACGGTTCCCTGGGACCGATGGCCCGCACTGTGATGGATGTCGCGAAGCTCCTGGATGTCATGGTCGGCTATGATGCGGAAGACCCGCTGACCGCCACGGGCGTGGGTCATGTTCCCGAGAGCTACACCAGATTCCTCGACAAGAACGGCTTGAAGGGGGCGCGCCTCGGCGTTTTGCGGGAGCCGATGGGTCGCGACTCGGAGCCCCAGTCGCAGGACTTCGCCAAGGTGAGCGCGGTCTTCGATCAAGCTGTGAAGGAATTGAAGGCTGCGGGTGCCACGGTCGTGGATCCCATCGTCATTCCAAGACTCAAGGAATCGTTGGCAACGCGAATCGAGGGGCCGAACGACAGCGCCGACGCCTTCCAGTTGTTCTTTGGAAGGAGCGCCCATCGCCCCTTCCAATCCAAAGCCGAAATGTTGAGCTCGCCTCAGTTCGGCCTGGTCGTGCCCTACGCGCAAACTCGCCTGCGGGCGACCTCGGACGTCCAAAGCCACCACCGCTATCTAATGGCGCGAGACCGGTTGATGATCGACGTTCTGAAAGTGATGGCCGACAATAGGCTCGACGCGATCGTCCACAAGTCGATCGAGCATCAGCCAACGCTCATCAAGGATGGCGCGAACCCGCCCTTTGTCAACACCAAGGGCGCGCCACATCTAAACACTTTTCTGGTGTTTGTTCCCGCCATCGCGGTGCCCGCCGGTTTCACAACCGACAACCTTCCCGCCGGCCTCACCTTCATGGGAAGGCCCTATGACGAGGGAACCATAATCAAGCTGGCCTACGCATATGAGCAGGCCACGCATCATCGCACGCCTCCCCAGACAACGCCGCCGCTTCCCGGGGAGCCCTAGCTGGCCGGTCGGCCACCAGAGCGCTTTGTCGTTCGACCTCGTCACGCGCACGAGGCGCCGGATGTATGCATCAACGGCAGGTTGCACCGAATGTTTCTGTTTTGGATGAAGTGGGCCGTTCCAACACTTTGACCTGACGCCGACTGCCTGCCGCCCCAGAATCGGTTGCCGCTGAAATCAGGCTTCTTGGCGCAGCCCCATCCACAGTTTGGCGCCGGGGAACAGAAATAAGGTTGCTGTATACCATGGCGACTCTAGTTTTTCTCCGGGCACTCCAATTAGTTTGCCGCTATTTCCTGCGGGTTCCAAAATGTAGATGGCCCTTTCGGGCGATGGAACCGGCTTAGCACCTAGGCCAGAATGGGTGAGGCGGAAGGTGCCACCCTGAGTGTTCCCCAAGAGCATCGCAGCGGCCAAATACACAATTGGCGTGGTCGTGGGTGGTTTGCTTTTGAGCCACGGTGCGGACGCACAAATCCCTCTTGCAACGGACTCTGCGGCCACTTTGCCTCTAAATAACCAACGGATTCTCGCCGTCATACCGGACTATCAGACGG
Source organism: Terriglobia bacterium (assembly GCA_035490955.1). Classification (GTDB taxonomy): domain Bacteria; phylum Acidobacteriota; class Terriglobia; order UBA7540; family UBA7540; genus DATJKY01. The sequence continues at coordinate 3,801 of DATJKY010000843.1, forward strand.
TGCGCGATCCGGGCCGTAACGTCGTGCCCATGACGGCGAACCAAAAGTGGCATTTGGCCTGGAAGGAAACGGTCGACCCTTTCAATATTGCGACTTCGGCGTTTAGTGCGGCACTTTCGCAAGCCGATGGCGAAACCCCAAAGTACGGTCGGGGCGGGATTGCATACACCGATCGTTTCGCCGCCGCCGTTGCTGATTTGGGTACTCAGGAAATATTCAGTGACGGTGTGCTCGCCTGCCTGCTGCACCAGGATCCGCGATATTTCCGTAGGGGGCCATCGAGCAAATTCGCGTCGAGGATCGCGTACTCGCTCAGCCGGATCATCGTCACGCACCAGGATTCCGGCAACGATGCTTTTAATGCGTCCGGTCTATTTGGCATGATGCTGGGTATAGCAGCGTCCAATGCATACTATCCTCCAGCAAGCCGAACTGGCAGCGTGATGATGGGCCGGGTCGGGACGAGCCTTTTAGGCGGAGTTGTGGGAAACCTGATGTCCGAGTTTTGGCCGGATGTACAGAGCAGATTTTTCCGAAAGAAAAGGAAGAAGGACTAAACGACGAAGACGTCCGACTACCCCGACGTGTGGGGTGCTGATGCCGGAATCGTAAAGAACAGGTCAGAACCCTGACGGCCGACAGGCGATGTCCTATTTCGGATCAAAGAAGGTTCATCCCTCGCCTTTTAGACGCTCCGATTCAACCCCGTCGGGCACCCAGGAATTCTTGGTAAGCGGGTTAAGGTCCGTCGGTCGTTGTGCGGCGGCCTGAAGTGAGGATCAGCGGGTTCC
>DATJKY010000844.1:0-2038 GCA_035490955.1 Terriglobia bacterium
TCGAAGGGCAAGATGCGGCCCTCAAGACCTCAGGAGCCAGCTGTGTGTTTGCCGAGAAGATTAGCGGTGGCGTTGGCGCGTACGCTGATCGGCTCGTTCCTGGGCCTCCTTGAGACGATAGGATTCGCCCTCGATGGCGAGGACCTCGGCGTTTGTGGACCAGGCGGTCGACCAGAAGACGCGGAATCGCTGTCGAGCGCGGCGAGGTCGCCGAGCAGTTGACCGGCGCTCACTGTTGCACGCGGCATCCGGCGCCGATGGCGCCGATGGATTGACATGGGCGGACTACGTGGCAGACCTTGACCCAAACCTCACTGATCTCTCTCCGTCGTGGGTCTTGTCTCTGGCATCAAAAGCCAAAGGATCAATGCGCCAATCACGGCCACCGATGCAATGCTTAAGAATACCGCCATCTGACCAAAACTCACAGTCACGAAGCCAAAGACTGCAGTGCTGAGCGCAGCGCCTATTCCAGACGCAGTTCCAACCACGCCTTGGGCCAAATTAAAGTGACCAGTGCGGCGCGTGAGATCAGCAATGACCAGGGCTGTGAGCACCCCGAGCACCGCCCCACTCAAGCCGTCGAGCAGCTGGATGCCAATGAGAAACGGCGGATACGCTGTCGAGGCAAACAGCAGCGCACGAACCGGCAGAGCGCCGAATCCAATAAGGAGTAGTGGCCGGCGGCCCCAGCTCTGTGCTCTATGTCCAACCCAAGGAGCCAGGACGGCAACGACAATTTGCGGAAGGACGATCAATGCAGCGACGATAAGCGAGGAACGGCTTTCTCCCTCGTATACGAGGGCCGCTCCGATAAGTGGCAGCATTGCGGCGTTAGCGAGTTGGAACAGGAACAGGCATGCAGCAAAGGTGAGCAACTCCAGGCTCTTTCCAAAACTTCGAGGGGTGGGCCGCTCGGGTCGAGTTGATGCATTGGCATGTGGCGCGCCGCAGGAGCGGGCGAACTCAATGTCGTCTGCACGGATCGTGGCCAGCGCAACGAGGAGTGGAAGGGCAAGCGCGGAGGCGATCATGAATATCGCTTGGTACGACAGCAAATACCCGGTCAAGCCCATGAGCCCGGTCGCGATCAGTGAGCCCATCGAAGCGAAGCGCTGATTGCGACCCAGCTGTTCGGATAAGGCCGAATGACCGACTAAGGTGAGGCTGATGGCAGTGATCGCCGGCCCGAGGAAGGCGCCAGTGGTTCCGTGCATCACGAGGGCGGCGAGAACCACCGGAAAGTTTGACCAAATTCCAATAACGAGCGCGCTGACCGCAACCAAACTGGCCCCGAGTGCTATGAGAGCCCGCTTCCTGCGGACTGCATCCAACAGTCCGCCACCAGGCATAAGGGCAAGCAAGCCGGCGAGACCGCTTGCGGTCAGGACGAAGCCTATGTCCTGCTGCGTCCAATTCTGCTCGGCCAGATAGACAGCTATATAGGGACCGAAAGCAGCCAACGTGGCAGCGTTGAAGAAATTGATGCCATCAAGGCCGTAGAGGCTCCCGCGGGATGGCGAAGTATCCGCTGCGTCAACCAATTCCGCACCCCCGGCCCTGATGAATCCCGTAGAGTGAAGTCCTGTAGAACTTCTGCTTCCCTCAAGCGATCCCGTCCAGCCTTGCGTCATTCCGCCATTGTCGGGACCAACGCATGGTAGGGCAACCAACCTCGAGTCGTCTGACTAAAACCGTGACCAGCGGCGAAGCCGGCTCAAAATCATGCTGCCCTACCCGTGGATGATAATGAAAGCAAATTACGGGGAAGTCAGTCAACGCGTATTACTGGGCTCTGAACTCGCATGCCAGAAAGCACGTCGTGACGCGAACCTTGCTTTTCCCTCGATCGCTACAGCCCATGCGGGTCACCCGGCCAACCTCCACAGAGTGTGCCCCGTGCAACAGCCGACGACATTCGTGTGCCATCGCATAAAGACCGTCGCGCGCGCACTGAAACGCCATGATTGAATTGAGGATGGTCCCGGTATCCGGGGGAGGGCTATGCGGGATCCATAAAACGAAAGCATTCGGGCCA
>DATJKY010000845.1:0-4985 GCA_035490955.1 Terriglobia bacterium
ACGGGAGTCGCTGGAAGGAGAAGGCACGCTTACTCAGCATGAGGTCGTGGAACGGGTGAAACGGCTCGCGGCGCAAGCGGGGTGCGGAAGAGGCCGATATGCCCCAGCGAAGCAGGCTCAACGCTACTAGACGTTAATCAACAGTCTCGAAAGCGAAACCCCGAAGCCCCTCGCAATCACTTCCAAGTTGACGATGGAGATGTTCCTCTTCCCCCGCTGTGAGTAGTTGTGGCAGTGTTGGGGGCGGTGGAGATTTCGAGGCATTAGGGGATCTAAACTAAAGGTTTTATACTAGAGACTCTGATGAACTCACCCTCCACCACTTCCAACTTCCAGACCCATCAGAACGAAATCCGCGATGTTAAGCACACTTCGTGCTGCATTGTTGGTGGCGGTCCAGCCGGAGCCATGCTCGCTCTTCTCCTTGCGCGCCGAGGCATCCCCGTAACGCTCCTCGAAATGCACAAGGATTTCGACCGTGAATTCCGCGGCGATACGATTCATCCATCGACTCTTGAGGTTCTCGACCAGATCGGTTTGGCTGCGCCGCTGCACGAGATGCGACACAGCAAGATGTCAGGTCCTACGATCCGGTTCCCCGATGGCCCGCTTCGCCCCTTCGATTTGGGCCGGCTCAAGACTCGCTTTCCTTACATCCTTCTTGTTCCTCAATCGCAATTTCTGGAGTTCATCACCGGAGAAGCCGCGAAGTATCCCTCTTTTCGGTTGGTGATGCGAGCGAACGTGAGGAGTTTTGTCGAAGAAAATGGCGTCGTCTACGGAGTTCAGTATCTTGGGCCTGATGGCTGGCACGAAGTGCGCGCTTCCCTCACTGTCGGCGCCGACGGCCGCTTCTCCCAGTTGCGTCAGCTCGCGGGAATTGAGCCGATAAAGACCTCGCCTCCCATGGATGTGCTTTGGTTCCGGCTCCCGCGCCTGCCGCAAGATCCCGAAGTCCCAGGCGGTTTTCTTGGGGGCATCGGTCGGGGCCGGATCCTAATCGTCCTCGACCGTGCCGACTATTGGCAGACGGGTCTCGTCTTTCCCAAAGGCCACTACCAACAGCTGCGCACTCAAGGCGTCGAGGCGATACGCCAGAGCATTCTGGAGATGGAGCCAAGGTTAAACAAGCATGTGGAGTCCTTGACAGATTGGCAGCAGTTTTCGCTTCTCTCCGTCGAATCCAGCCGCTGCTCTCGCTGGCACAAACCGGGTCTTTTGCTCATTGGAGACTCCGCGCACGTGATGTCCCCGGTAGCCGGCGTGGGGATCAACTGCGCCATTCAGGATGCCGTCGTAGCGGCAAACGTCCTTACCGGCCCGCTGAAAGCGGGGGATGTTGCCGAGTCCGACTTGACTAAGGTGCAACGCCAGTGCGAGTGGCCCGTGCGCGTAATTCAGCGCATGCAGTCCGTTATGCAGAATAATCTGATCGCAAAGGCACTCGCTGCGCAGGGACCCGCTCGCGTACCTTGGGCAATGCGCACCCTGCTTCGTATTCCCATTCTTCGAGACCTGCTCGCCAAACTCATCGCCTTCGGCCCTCGCCGCGTCCGCCTCCGCGAACAGTAGAACCGAGGCCGAAGGAGCAGGAAGTTATGGTCACCAAGAACGAAATCTACCGAGTCACTGTGAGTGAAGAATCGAAGGCGGAATCTCCTGGTTGGCCTTGGCATTGGCGTCGCCGCAGGCGTAGGTCGAACTACCTCGGAGCGCCCCTTTAGTTACCCCAAGATTGTGCTAACTGGACATTTCAAATGATTTGGAACGAAAACGGGCTTTCCGGAAAACGGTACGCTGCGCTTCGAAAGCGGACGAAAGTCCTATCGCTCTGGCGTCACTTAGCCCTACCGTTTACTGATTGGCGCGAACTCGACGACGAGATTCGGTAAACACTACGCCGTTGATCGCGAGTTAGAACTCCTCGTGTGGCATTCTGAGCTTTTTTCGGCGGAAGGGTCCAGTTTCACTCCTGCCGCAGCGCTACCATAGGGTCGACCGTGGTCGCTCTCCGCGCTGGGATATAGCTGGCGAAGAGCGCCACGCTGACCAGCGCCGCGAACGCGGCGAGGAAGGTTGGAGGATCGCTCGGCTTCACGCCATAAAGAAGGCTCGAGAGGAGGCGCGCCAGGATGAGGGCGCCGACGAGCCCAATCGCCGCTCCGGCTAGTGCCAGGCTCATTCCGTGCCCGACGACGAGCCCCAACACGTCGGCACGCGAAGCACCGAGCGCCGTGCGGATTCCGATCTCGCGTGTACGGACCGCGACCGAATACGAGATGACACCATAAATTCCCACTGCAGCCAGCAGCAGTGCAAGCGCGGCAAAAGCTGCAAGAAGGAGCGTGTTAAACCGAGGCTGCGCCAGTGACGCGCTCACCACCCGGCTGAGTGTTTGAATGTCGGATACCGACTGGTCCTTGTCGAGCTCATGGACCGCCGTCACAATGGCCGTAGCGAGGGGCGATGGATCAGAAGAGGTGCGCACCGCCAACTCCATCGTGCCTGCCACTCCTCCCTGCACGCCCTGGGCTTGGGGGGAAAACACCTGGGGAAATCGCGGATCCGTCAGGCTTTCGAGCGCCGCATCGCCCACCACTCCCACGACGGAAAGCCAGGACCCTTTCGAGCAATCCTCGCCCAGGCAGATGCGCTGGCCAACCGGATTGGCGTCTGAAAAGAAGCGGCGAGCGAGCACGGCGTTGACGAGGACCACCTTGGGACTCTGGCTGCTGTTGTCTAATTCGGTGAACTCGCGGCCCTTCAGCAGGGGAATGCCCATGGCGCGAAAGTAGCCGGGCGTCACCTGAACGAAACTCACAATCGGGATCGATTCTCTCGTGGCGGCGGGCCGTCCTTCGATATTCAATCCGCTCCAAAAACCTCCGCCGGCCTGCCGGAGGGGCAGGGTCATCGTCGCGCCTGCTGCCTTCACTCCGGGGAGCGCGCGAAGCCGCTCGAGCAATTGTTGGTAAAAGGCCGCGATCTGCGGGTTTTCATATTTCGACGGCAGTGAAATCCGGCATGTCAACACTTTGTCGGGATTAAATCCGGGATTAACGGCTCGCAGGCGCTCGAAGCTGTTCACAAGCAAGCCAGCCCCCGCCAGCAATACCAGTGCCAGCGCCATTTCGCAGACCACCAGAAGGTCGCCCACTCGACGGCTTGGCGCTCCCGAACTCCCGCCGCGGCCCCCGGCTTTCAGCGCATCGTTGAGATCATTCTGGAAACACCGCAGGGCAGGGACTAATCCAAAAGCAAGGCCCGTGAGCACAGACAATCCCATCGTGAAGAGAAGGACGTGACCGTCTAAATTGATTTCCTGGGCGCGGGGAATCTGGGATGCGAGGCTCTGCCGCAAATAGCGGACTCCGCCCGCTGCGACCAGAACGCCGGCGGCGGCGCCGAGAACGGAAAGAAGCACGCTCTCGGTCAACAATTGACGCACCACCTGCGAGCGGCCAGCGCCCAGTGCCGCGCGCACGGCAAACTCCTTCTGTCGCGCCGCCGACCTTGCCAGCAGCAGGTTGGCCACATTGGCGCAGCCGATCAACAGGACAAAGCCCACGGCTCCAAGCAGCACCAGCAGCGCTGGCCGTACGCTTCCTGTAATCTGCCGCTCGGCCGGAACCAAGTATGCCGTGACACCGGTATCCTCCCGGTAGGTCTGTGCCAGCCGGCGGGCGATCGTGTCCATCTCGGCCTGGGCGCGCTCGATGGTCACTCCGGGCTTGAGGCGCGCGACTACTCTCAAGAAGCGGTTGCCACGCTGAGCAGTCGCCTCCGCCCGTGCCGGCCAAGGGACCCAGAGTTGGACATCCGGAAAAGGCGAGGAAAACTCCGCCGGCATCACGCCGATCACCATGCGGGGCTCGCTGTCGATCACGATGGTCCTGCCCAGGATTCTGGGATCGCCTCCGAGTGCGCCCATCCAGAGCGAGTGGCTCAGCACCACGACACGCTCGTTCCCTGGCTGGCCCTCGCCCGTGGCGAACCCTCGCCCGAGCTCGGGCTGAGCTCCAAGCACATCAAAGAAATTCGGTGAGACCGTCCAGCCAGCCACCTGCCGCGGTTCGTCGCCACCCGATAGGTTGTAGCTGCCGCTCCACCATCCGGCCAGACCGTCAAAAACCCGGTTCTGTTGCCGCCAGTCGCGGAGGTCCGGGATCGAGACGGTGCTCTGATTGATCCCGCGCGCCCTCTCGGCCGACCACACATACACTAGGCGGTCCGGATCCCCGTAAGGCAGCGCACGCAAGAGCGCCGCATTCACGGCACTGAAGATCGTCGTGTTCGCGCCAATGCCCAGCGCAAGCGTGATTACCGCGATCGAACTGAAGCCCGGATTTTTGGCGAGCAGCCGAAGGCCGTAGCGCACATCTTGTAGAAGTGTTTGCACCGAGACAGTTCCTCCTGATCTCTCACCATTGCTGCATGTTTCGACGTTCGAGAAGCCCAACGGTTAGCCGAAACACTGGCGCCGCTTAAAAGGCTAGCACAAGCCCTCGATTCAGCAACATCCGCAGCCATGTTTATGCGGTATGCCGGACTGACGAAGGAGCAGAGAGTCCACGTGATCGATCGCGTAGCGTAGAGCGACGTGGCTCAACCCCTGGGGTCGTCGGCCACGGGTATGCTGGCCCACACCTCCGGCAGGATGACTCCTGCCTTGCCGGCTAGTGTTTACCTACCTCTGGTGAGAACACTCTTCCCACCGTCTATGCCAGATTGGGAACGAAAAACGGCCTTTCCGTAAAGTGACGCCTCGGCGCGTTAGCGGTTGTGAAGGTTCTAACTGACCAGCACGGTCGGACTCAAACGGGCAGAACAAAACCCTGTGGCCCTTGATCGGAAATCGCGGCCCGTAATTGCTCCTCACGCCTTTTAAGTTCCTGAACTCACCCAAAGCCCAATTGCGCAGAAGCCACCTTGAAAAGGACGGCAGTGCTTCCCTGTTGCTACATGAATAGCCCGAGGCCCTGGCT
>DATJKY010000846.1:0-8245 GCA_035490955.1 Terriglobia bacterium
TGTCCTCGGCCTTATACACCACTCCCATTCCACCGCCGCCCAGCCTCTCCACAATGCGGTAATGAGAGATCGTGCTGCCAATCATTGGGTCGAAACTCGAAACTGAAAAATGGAAACTCGAAATTCGTGCCACCCAGCCCGTAAGGCACGGGTCGCCACAACGGAGTAAAGGCTACTGTCAACTGACGACTCATTCTTGGAGATCATATCAGAAAGCGAGTTTCATCGCTAAGACGCTGTTCAGAAGCTGGCCTAGCGCTGCTCTGACGAAGAAGTGCGGGTTGGCTCCTGAGTCTCCTTTGAGCAATTGCCGGAGCTATTACGCGTTTGGACAGCTTCGAGGGCCAGGCGTGCGCTGGAGAGATTGGGGTCGGCCCCCAAGGCTAGCCGATACTCCTTACAGGCATCGTCCACTCGACCGAGAAGCTCCAGAGCTCGGGCCAACTGGTAGTGCGCTTGCGGCCAAGCGGGATATTGGGTCGTCAGGTGACGGAGCTCGCCGGCTGCCTCGTTGAGCTTGCCTTTTTCAAGCAAGGCACCGGCCAGGTTAAAGCGTGCCTCACCGAGATCCGGCTGCAGTTCGAGTGCTTTCCGGAATTGCTCGATGGCTGCATCCCATTCTTTCTGCGCGGCAAGCTCAGCACCGGCTCGGTTGGCCCCCCGGGCTTGGTCACGATCGATCTCCTGCCGGTTGAGTTGCTCCACGCGAGCAGACTCAGACTGAGCTTCTTGAGTGTTACCTTGACGCTTCAGCAGCGAGGCGAGGGCGAGGTGGGCCTGCTTGTCACTGGGGTCCAGCCTGACTGCCTCGCGCAACTCGGTCCTGGCGCGCTCGAGATCACCGGTCGATTCCAAAGCCAGACCAAGTTCGTAGTGAACGCCCGGCAAATGTGGATTTAGGCGGCTGGCAACCTCCAACTCTTTGACGGCAGCGACCGAATCTCCTTTTCGGCGCAGCAACTCGCCGTAAGCGACGTGGGCCTCCGTGCTGCGCGGGTCGGCCTGCAAGGCCTTGTGCACGTCCTCCAGAGCCTGGTCCATCTTGCCCTGACGGCCCTCGACTCGGGCTAGGGCCACACGCGCGCCAACATGGTTAGGATTCTTCGAAAGCGTAAGCTGGTATTCGCCGATGGCAGCCTGGGGGTTGGCTTGGCGCTCAGCCAGGACCCCCAGGTTGTAGTGAGCGTTGGCATCATCAGGCCGCAGAGCGATAGCGTGCTCGAAGGCCGAGCGTGCACCCGCCGCATCCGCGGTGAGCAGCAGTTGAGTTCCAAGGCTATAGTACGCGTCGGCCGATTTCGGATCGATGGTGACGGCGTTCTTGAAGCACTGGACCGACTCGTCAACGTGGCCTCTCCGCACTGCAATGACGCCCAGCTCATACCACGCCTGCGACATTCGCGCATCCAGCTCCAAAGCCCGTCGCAAGGCGCGCTCAGCGGCGTCGAAACTTCCGAGCTTTTCGAGCGTAAATCCCACCGCGTAGTACCCGGGCGGCCAATCGGGATTCTGGGTAACAGTTTCCTGCGCTTCCGTTCTGGCAAGCGCCGTCTGGTTGTTCGAGACTAGCGCCAGGATGAGGTTGTAACGAGCGCCGAGGAACTGTGCCTTTAGCTTCAGCGCGGTGCGAAATTCCTGGATGGCCTCCTGCACTCTGCCTTGTTGCCGTAGGATCGTACCGAGGTCGTTGTGGGCTTCAGCTAGGTTCGGGCTCAGTTTCAACGTGGTTCGGAATTCGTTCGCCGCGGCGTCGAGTCGCCCCTCGTGGTATAGCGCCACTCCAAGCCTGAAGTGGGCCATGGCATCGGAGGGTGCTTCGTTCACTCTGAGCTGCAATTTCTCGATCGACGACTGCTGGGGCGGCGTCAGGCCGAAGGCGACCGTTGCGAACACGATTGCGCCGAGGGCGAGAGCACAGGCGAACTCCGTGCACTGCGCGAGGCCCCGCGACGGGACCGGCCTGTCCTCGGAATTCTCAGGGCCCAAAGTCTTCCCTTTTGGAATAAGTGCTGAAGCGCTCACTCAGAAGTTCTCCAGCATCCACACGTTGGCGTTGGTGACGAAACCCGGTATGGCGAGGTAATGGCCGTCGGGTGAAGGCAAGCCCCACATGACACCGGCCGCTGCCTTGTACTGCCACAGCACCTTAGCATTCCCCTGCAAATCCACGAAGAGGAGCGCGCGGTTCTGCGGTGAGACGGAGCCCACGTAAACCCCTTTTCCGTCAGGGGACCAGTCGAGACCTGTCAGGTTCGGCCAACCCTTCACCGTAAATTCCCGCGACCCATTCGCTGCGCTCAGGGCAGGTTCTTCGGTCGGCTTGGCCGGGGCAAGCCCCGGCCCTACGAGACGCTCGCGTAGTGTCTGGCCTTCCAGCAACTCCATGGCAATAAAGGGTCGTCCCTCGTGTTCGCCGATGTCGTGAATTGTACAGATGTTGGGATGATTGAGGGCCGAGGCCGCCTGCGCTTCGCGATGGAAGCGTTCCAGGGCCTGCCGGTTTTTGGCCAGCGCCTCAGGCAGGAACTTGAGCGCCACAAACCGGTGCAGCCGGTTGTCTTGGGCCTTGTAGACCACGCCCATGCCACCGGCGCCCAGCCTCTCCAGGATGCGATAGTGAGAAACAGTTTGGCCTAACATGACCGTTTCCCTGGCTTCTGTTCCGCGCCACGTCCCTCGACGAGCCGCAGACCCAAAACCGTGGTCTGCGATAGCAGTGCATCTATCTTACGAGAAGTGCACCGAAGTTAACAGCGCCGAGCACGCACCGCGGCTCGTATTCTTTTTCAGATCGATTTTTGGAGTTCGGCTTTCCACTTCGGGCTGGACACTGAGGTGAAAACGTAGAGGGGATAGAGTTGGGCGAAAATCTCTTCCGCCCTTCGGGCGAAAGCGGGACTCGCGAGGCCGCGAGCGTTAGGCAGAAAGACCTTGCGCACAATCCAGGCGTGAAGCGTTTGCCAGTCCTCATCGCGACGCGGCAGGCCGGGGTGCTGGGCCCATTCCTTCTTTTCTTCGCGGTGCCAGTAGGTCTCGTACCTGCCCTTACTCACCGTCTCCTTCAGCAACTCGTTGAATAGGCCCTGGTGCTTCAAGAGCCGCTTGCGAAAGACGGTCTCCAGAGCACCCTTCGGGCCGCGGCCCCAGGTGCCGTAGATGGAGAATCCGACGGTCACGCAGTCGGCGCTGAGACCCACGTAGAGCCGTCCTCCCTCGCCGCGTTCCTGGCGGCGGTCGAAAACGTAGAGATAGAAGTTCGGCTTGTAAGGACTCTTGTCCTTGCTGAAGCGGATGTCGCGGTTGATGCGGGAGAGACTGCGGTTGGTCCTCCCTCCGGTCTCAAACTGCGGATTAAGCTTGAGAAGAAACGGTTCGAGGGTTCCGAGCAAACTGCGAAATGCTCCAACCACATGCTGGTCGTAGCGGGCGCGATTCTGCTCAAACCACGCCTTGTTGTTGTTGTCCGCGAGCTCACGAAAGAAGGCGAAGGAGTCGGGTAAGAAGCCAAGAAATGTGTTTTCCATACAAAATAGGATTCCGGATTCGGGATTTGGGATTCAGGATTAGCACCTTCGCGTGCCGCGAAGATTGTTCCTGATGTCGGCAGCACCTCTGTGCCCTCCGTGGCCAGAAAGCTCAACACAGAGGTCACTTAGAGGGTCCGAGGGCTCCGTGTTAAGGCAGGAAAAGCACAGAGGACACGGAGAGCTCGTTTTGGTTGCGGCCAGCAGGGCGCGCAGTGACAAACTTAGACGCTCGCAGAAAGCGGATTCTCCGCTTGATGAATTACCCTTAGTGCCAACTGTGGCTCACGCGAAATGATCCTCGAGAGCGCGGCTGCGGGTCCGGTCAGAGGGCGGCGATCCTGCTCTTTTCAATCCAAAGCCCAAAACGTTAATCGCCTGTCGCCGGGAAGGCAGTGTTACCTCGCGAATCGTCACTATATTCTGCGCACCTCAATAGAGTAATATCGTGCCTTGTTCGCGACCGCTTGCGGAGAATAACAATTCGATGAAACACAGTGCTCTCTTTCGAATTCCATTGTTCGGCTGCATATTCTGGATGGCGATTCTGCCGCCGCGCAGGGACGGAATACCCGTCCCGGTCAAGCCCCTCTCTGCTTATGACGATCAAGTCCGGGAGTTGATGTCGAAAATGACGTTGGACGAGAAGATCGGGCAGATGACGCAGCCCGACCAGCAATTCCTCAAGGATATGGGCGACATTGAGAAATACCATCTGGGCTCGCTGCTGTCCGGCGGTGACTCGGACCCTAAAGCCGGCAACACTCTGGAAGACTGGACCGAGATGGTCGACCGCTATCAGTCGGAAGCCCTGAAAACGCGGCTGCGCATTCCCCTGCTCTACGGGATCGATGCCGTGCACGGGCACAACAACGTTTTGGGGGCGGTGATCTTTCCGCAGAACATCGGCTTGGGTTGTACCCGCAACCCCGAGTTGGTGGAGAAAGCAGCGAGTGTTACCGCGAAGGAGGTCCGTGCCACCGGCATCAACTGGGCCTTCGCCCCCTGCGTGACGGTCCCTCAAGACATCCGGTGGGGCAGAACCTACGAGGGCTTCGGGGAGAACGCGGAACTCGTGGCCAAGCTCGGCGCCGCCGCGATACGAGGTTTGCAGGGACAGGACCTCGATAGCCCACTTTCGGTTCTCGCCTGCGCCAAACATTTCGCCGGTGACGGGGGTACGACGTGGGGAACGGGCTTGAACCGCATGGCGGACCGCGGTGACACTCGAGTGAATGAGACAACTCTACGAAAGCTCCATCTGCAGGGTTACATCGCCGCCGTCGGAGCGGGCGTCGCCTCCGTGATGCCCTCTTACAGTAGTTGGAACGGCGTGAAATGCTCGGGGAACAGGAGGCTGCTCACAGAGATCCTGAAACAGGAACTGGGCTTTGAGGGATTCCTGATCTCGGATTACAACGCCCTCGATGAGTTGCCGGGGGATTATAAAGCGCAGGTGGCCGAGTCCATCAACGCCGGCATGGACATGGTCATGGTGCCGGAGCGCTATCGCGAGTTCTTCGAAACTCTGAAGCAGAACGTCAGCGAAGGCAGAATCCCGACTTCGCGCATCGATGACGCCGTCACGCGCATTCTGAGGGTGAAATTCGCCATGGGCTTGATGAACACCCATCGATCGCAACTCGCTGACCGCAAGCTTTGGAAGACATTTGGCTCGCCGGAGCACCGGCAAGTCGCCCGCGAGTGCGTTCGTCAATCGATCGTTCTCCTCAAGAATGACAACAAGACCCTGCCGATCTCGAAGCAGGTGGCGCGCATTCACGTGAGCGGGGAGAGCGCCGATGACCTGGGCAACCAGTGTGGAGGCTGGACGATTACTTGGCAGGGGCACAGTGGCAATGTCACTCCGGGCGGAACGACCGTTCTGGCGGCGATCCGGGGAGCCGTCTCGGGAATTACTAAGGTTACTTACTCGAAGGACGGAAGCGGGGCCGAGGGAGCGTCCGTTGGCGTAGCTGTGGTAGGCGAAAAGCCCTACGCCGAGATGCAGGGAGACCGTGCCGATCTTACGCTCGAACCGGAAGACGTTCGTGTCATCTACAATTTGAGACGCGCCGGCGTTCCCGTGGTAGTCATTCTGCTTTCCGGCCGACCGATGATTCTCGGGGATGCTCTAAGCAGGGCCGACGCGTTTCTCGCGGCGTGGCTGCCCGGAACGGAAGGCGAGGGTGTGGCCGATGTCCTCTTCGGGGACTACCAGCCAACTGGCAAGCTCTCTTTTTCCTGGCCGCGCTCGATGGCGCAGATCGCTATCCACAAAGGGGATCCCAATTACAATCCGCTTTTCCCATACGGGTTTGGGTTGACGTATTAACGGAGGGTCGGATGACGCGAGGCGTGAAGATTGCGTTCGCAGGCTTGGCAATCCTCTCAGGGCTCATCTTGAGTGCAGCGCAAGCCCACGGCCACCAAGCTCCGCGTGATGCTTCCACCAGCACAGCTCAAGCATCAGAGGCTCCGGGCACGAAGCCAGGGCCGGTTCCGGGAATCAGCGGTCAAGGGAAAATGAGATTCAGGCTTCTCTACTCCTCCGATCATCTGCCGGAGGCAGCCAGGAAAGTCCTTCCCTCGGCCCATGGTGGCTTTGCTGTGGACCGCCGGCCGGGCAGGGGGGAGATTTACTTCGCTCTCCCGGGAGCCGGTATTCTTCAGATCAGTGCCGATCTGAAGACGGTCCGGATGATCGAGACTCCGGACGTCATGAAAAAAGTCAATCTGCACAACACAACGTTCTGGCAAACTCCGGAAGGGACTCCGTACTTGATCTTTCCGGCCAACGACGCCGGCAAAGTGTTTACCACAACACTCGACGGGAGGCTGGTTCACACCCTGAATACGCCCACCGCCGATGACGACTTCGACCAGCCGGCGGTCAACGATTATTTCCTGGGTAAGGGTAATTTTGCCCCGACCGATGTGGAGGAACTGGACGGCCTCTATTACGTCACCACCGGCTACTCCAACCTGGATTTTGTCTTGACGGCCCGCATACTGCGCACGAGTCCATTCGAGGCAGTTTGGAACGACTTGGCTTTCGGCGGCAAAGGTGAGGGTCCGGGCCAGTTCGGTACCGCCCATGGCATCACCGTTCCCCCGGGGAAAAAGAGGCTGGACATCTCTGACCGCCCGCACTCCCGGATCGAGCGTTTCACTCGCTACGGCCACTACCGCTCCACCCTAGAGATGCCGAGGGGTTCTCTACCCTGCGATATCGACTACCTGAACCACTACGCCGTGGTCGCCAGCCTTGATGGGCCCGATCCGAGTAAAGGGGCTCCGATCTATATCCTCGAAGACGACAAGCTGATTTCGACTATCATGCCTAAGGAAGACCTGGGCCTGCAGAACTTCAAGCACAATCACAATGCGGTACTTCAGAAGATCGGAAACAAGTACTACATCATCGTGCAGGCGTGGAATCCCGGCGACTTCGCTATTTTGGAGCAGGTGATGGAATAGCTTACACCCTGCTGACCGCGGCGCGGCCGATGGCCGCAACCCATGTGTTGTCATGCTCAACGATCCTACCGCGCTTACGGTGCTACGCCGCCGATCAGTCGCTCGAACCATCAACAAGGCCCTAGAGAAGGATCGCAACTTGCGGTGTCATAGCGGCGGCGGATCTGCGCGCGGACCTGGAGCGCCTCAAACGCGATACCGATTCGGGACGTAGCGCGGCCGCCTCGTGACCCCTAAACGCGGGGTACTGGTGGAAGGGTTCTTTCATACGGCGCCGGGTTCATCGATCCCTCTTCGCTGATCTTCCCAGACCTCCCGACCACGCAGGTTCCCTGGCGGCAATTGCGCTGTGCGGCGACCCATCTGTAACCGTAGCGCAGCAGCCGCATCCCCAAAGGCATCTTGCTGACCAGACGCAACAGCCAAGCCCACCACGGCGGATGGCTCGGATAGATTTGGCTCGCCAAGTATACTATGGCATCCGCCCCGCCCAAGGTTCTGCCGTCGAGCGTTAGAACTCGCATTTCTGCGAGCAATTGCCCACGCGTGAGGCCGAGGCGCTGCTGAACCCAAGCCTCCTGTAGAGGTGCGTGGTCGAACCCTCGCGCGCGCAAAGCAGCCCCCGTCCGAATAACCAGGCCGGTGCACATCCCACACTCTGCATCGTAGAGGATCCAGCCGCGCCTCGCCTGCTCATCGTTATCGTCAGTCACTTTGGGCACCTCAGATTTCATAGGTCAAGACTCTCGATCCGTTCCTTCCTACAGAAGGGCCGGCTGCTCCAGAAGCCTTCTCATGTCAGCGTGCGCTCGCCGTATCGTGCTGCTTCCAGCGTTACAAACGGGGGGACATGGTCCTTTGCATGTGTGGGTATGACACCGACGGAGGTTGGGATCGGATTGTTCATAAGTCTCATTCACCCGTCAGGGCCGGCCGGGTTCCCCAGATGTCGCGGATCGGCCCTATTTCGCGTGACGCCGGCGAGATGGACTGAGTCCGCCTTCGCACCCACTGCACCAGAGCCAGATACTCGGCGTCATCGAAGAGCACCGCGTGGGCGCTGATCATCGTCAGCGAGAACCAGGGGAGGCCCATCAAAACCCCGATTCCCGTGTGCAGGCAGACGGCTCCTGCAAATACAAGCCACTTCACCCGAGCATGCCAAAGCAAAAACGGATGCGCCATCTCGAATAGAATCGTGCCGTACGTGCCCATGGTAACCAGAGCCGCCGAGCGCCAGA
>DATJKY010000847.1:0-7358 GCA_035490955.1 Terriglobia bacterium
GAGCCCGGACAGCAAGCGGCTGGCGACGGGGAGCTACGACAACCGGGCCAAGGTGTGGGACGCCGTCGCCGGCGAGGAATTGCTGACCCTGAGCGACCATAACGCTAGTGTTGAAAGCGTGGCCTGGAGCCCGGATGGTAAGCTTGTAGCGACGGGAAGTGACGACAGAACGACGAAGGTGTGGGAGGCCGCGACGGGCAAGGGGTTGCGGACCCTGATCGGCCACACTGAGCGACTCTCGAGCCTGGCCTGGAGCCCGGACGGGAAGCGCCTGGCGACGGCGAGTGGGGACAAGACGACGAAACTGTGGGACGCCGCGACGGGCAAGGAATTGCTGACCCTGACCGGCCACATTGACTCCGTGAAGAGCGTAGCTTGGAGCCCCGACACGAAGCGCCTGGCGTCAGCGAGCGAAGATGGGACCATTCAAGTCTACGCCATGGACGTCCACGATCTGATGGCGCTTGCGCGCCAGCGCGTCACCGCTCACCCCTCAGAAGAAGGCTGCAAGAAATACCTCCACGTCGACAAGTGCCCACCTGTTCCGGAGCTATCTTTCTGATAGAGCCTACATCAGCCAATCACGGCGACAGACAGGGCTTGATCCCTACTAAGGAGCCGAAGGCTTGTCCCTGGGGTGCCGCTATTGCAATTTTGCCCGTCGCTGCTAGCTCTCTGCTGTTGACGCACATCGTGGGAACCGCAGCCTGTGAAAATCGCCATGTCGATAACTGTTGAAAATAGCCCTTGTAGCCCACTGTTTACCCAACTGTACGCTCCGGACAGAATGGCGGCGCACCGGATAGTGGACCAGTGGCGCTGTCCGCCTTATCGTTGTTTAACACATGGCGATTTCTCAACACTTACCTGGATCCTGGCTTTTCCATCTGTAAGCCACGTTCAGCTTGCCGGCGGGACCACGCCTACCACAACACTTCTGACGCCACCCGCGAAGAGGCGTGATAGATTATCACACGGATGAGCAGCCCGAACATTTACCAAACTCTTTATCCCCTACGTCTCCGCTACGACCTCCAGCGAGCCTGCTGATATTCGGATCGCCACCATCAGCAAGCAGGCTCGGCCGTCGTAAAAAGAGAGCAACACTAGTTTCTGAGCGAGGGCAACCCATGCTATTCTGATGCTCCACTAACTGCTCTTCACGTTGGCAGCCGGGCTCGCCGGGCTGAGAGTTCCAACATCCCAAAACTGCACGGAATCTCGCTAGAAATGCCACGCCCGTCTGTTCAGTAATGAAACAGACCACCCAATTCGGCGTCAGCCCGTCGCGGATTGGCAAAGTGGGTGTCGCCGAAAGCGTTGCTATCGTCAACAGTGAGGCTATTCGCTTCGCAGCGCGACCATGGGGTCCACGCGCAACGCACGACACGCTGGCAGAAAGCTGGCGGACAGTGCGATGCCAAAAAGGAACAGCGAGCTGAGAACAAACGCTACCGGACTCAGCGGCCCTGATTGAATCTGGCTCGAGGCCACCGACGGAGCCAAATACACCTGACTCGTTGCCACGCGCCCGACCACATACGCAACGACGCAGCCTACTGCAGAGCCAAGAAGCGCCAGGCGGCAGGTCTCTCCCAGAATCAGGCCGAGCACATCGCGCCGATCGGCGCCCAGTGCCATGCGAATTCCAACTTCCTTCGTGCGCGTGCTGACCGAGTACGACATGACGCTGTAGATTCCCGTCCCTGCCAGGATCACGGCCAGCGCCGAAACCAGACCGATCAGAACCGCCGAAACACGTTTGAGCCAAAGCGAGTCGGCAATGACCTCGGTCATGGAGTGCATCTCGACCACAGGCAGATCGGGGTCGAAGTCCTGAATCTTTTGCCGTAGGGCTGCCGCGAGCAGCACAGGCTCGGTTTTGGTTCGCGCCATGATCCACACGCTTTGCCATGGTGCTTGCCGAAGGGACAAGAACATCTCCGGGTACGGCTTTCTGTCGAGCGAGTTCAGTTTGAAATCCGCGACTACGCCGATGATGGTCGCGTGCGCGAACCAAGCAGTGACGCGCTTGCCGACTGGATCTTCGTTCGGGAAAAAAGTCCGGGCAAACGTGTGGTTGACGACCGCGACCATCGGGATGTTAGGGCCGTCGCGTTCTTCCAGGAACCGCCCGGCGAGCAGTTTCAGCCGGAGTGTTTGAAAGTAATTCGGATTCACCGGCTCGATTCCAGTTTGTTCCTCCAGCGGGGGCTGAGAGGATGCGCCGGCACGATTACGCGGCGGTTCGCGGCCCTCGATCAATACAGGCGATGGATTGAATTCTTGCTGCAGGGGCAGGCGCGCTGTGAAGGCAACAGACTCGACCCCGGGCACGGTGCTGAGGAGGCGGTCAAGTTGTTCGAACAGCCGTTCTCTTGCCGCGTTCTTCTCGCCGTAGGCGAACTTTCCATAGTTCACGTCCGGAACTAGAAGGTGAAAAGTCAGAAGATGGCTGGTATCAAAGCCCGGGTCCACGCGCCGCAGCCTGAGGAAGCTCTCCACCAGCAGCACGCCGAGAATGAGCAGGACGAGGGACAAGACGAACTCGCTCATGACAAACGCCTGTCCCAGGCGCCGTCTGCTGTGGCCCGAGGAAAATCCACGCCCCTCCGTTTTCAGTGCTTCGTAGGGCTGAGTCCCCGACACCCTCAGGAGGGGCATCAGACTAAAAAACACGCTGGTCAGGAGGGTGACTCCGCAAACAAAAGCGAGCACGCCCAAGTCAATCTTCACGGAATCGAGTCTGGGAAGCGCCGACTCAGGCAGCAAGGCCAGCAGTCCGCGCATCCCCGCGGAAGCTACCACGATTCCGACCGCTGCCGCGGCTATGGCCAGAGCTAGGCTCTCCGTGAACAACTGAAGGCCAAGTTGGCGGCGCCCCGCCCCGAGAGCGGTGCGCACCGCAAATTCCCTCTCGCGACCGACAACTCGCGCCAGAATCAAGTTGGCCACATTCACGCACGCAATCAGAAGGAGCAGGGCGACGCCACCGGCGAGCAACAGGAGTAATTTCCAACTGCTGCCGATGACCTGCGAATCCACGGGAACGACGACGGCCCTGCCTTCTCCATCGGTTGGGTGGTCCTTGGCAATCCGTGCCGAGACGACGTCGAGCTCAGACTGCGCTTGCTCCCAAGCGACTCCCGGTTTCAGCCGCGCTACGACGGACAGTCCCCAGGTGACGCGGTCGTCCTTTTCCTTGGCGTTGGCCCAGTGCGCCGTCCACAGCTCGGGGTAACCCCAGGGCGTGGGATAAAAACCCGCAGGCATCACGCCCACAATTTCGTAAGACTCGCGGTCGAGGGAAATCCGGCGGCCAATCACGCCAGGATCCTTGCCAAAGCGGTCCGCCCAAACTTTGTTGCTGATGACGACCACACGGGCAGCGCCCGGATTGTAGTCCGCCGCTCGCAAGGTCCGGCCTAATTGCGCAGGGGTTCCCAGAGTCTCGAAGAATTGGTCGGTTGTCTCGTGCGCCGCGAGAAGTTCCGCTCGTTTCTCGCCGCTCAAAAGCATGGTACGCCATCGATAGGCGCTGACGCTCTCAAGGCTCTGGCTTTGCGTTTTCCAGTCATAAAAATATCCCAGACGCACCGAGCTGAAGTAAGCCTCGTCGCCGCGGTGATAACGCTCGCCACGGACGCCTTCCCATAGGTGAACGAGACTCTGAGGCTGGCGAAACGGCAGCGGATTCAGGATCACCGCCTTGACGACGCTGAAGATCGAGGTCGTCGCGCCAATGCCGAGTGCCAATGTTAGGACCGCGACTATCGTGAAGCCGGGGCTTCGGCGGAGCATGCGCAGGCCGTAACGCACATCGATGATGAGGTTCTCGATGGAGGGCAGTCGCCATACGCCGCGGCTGTCTTCCTCGACCAGGCCCACGTTCCCGAACTCGCGTCGCGCCGCGTACGCCGCTTCTTCCCGCGACATCCCGCCTGCAACCAACTCTTCGATCTTCTCGTCGAGATGCGCTTGTATCTCGTCCGACACCTCGCTGAAGAGCCGCTCCCGTGAGAATAATTGCTTCAGCCAATTCATAATTCACCCGGCGCTAAGACACGTGTTATTCCTTCGAGCATGCGCTCAAAGCTCGATACGTCACGTTCCAGGCGCTTCGCGCCCGCCGATGTCAAACGGTAAATCCGAACACGACGGTTGGTGGAGGAAACGCCCCACTCCGCCTTGACCAGCTTTTCCTTAAGAAGCCGCTGGAGAGCCGGATATAACGAACCTTCTTCGATTTCAAGCAAATCCTTCGACGTTCTCTTGATGTGCTGCGCGAGGGCATAGCCGTAAAGAGGTCGTCGCTTTAGCGTTCTTAAGATCATCATCTCTAGGGCACCGGGAAAGAGGCCGCGTTGTTCGCCACTTTTCATTCGACGGAATCTACTCCTTCCCGCTTAGCTGCTCATAGACCTGTTTAGGCTAGGCATAGTGCAACATACCACAACCCGCGCCCTACGGTCAAGGCGAACAAGCTCGTGGTGTCCAGAAAACTATTAGAAAGGACCAGTCTCCCAAAAGGAACCCGTGGCTATCCGCCGAAAGATGGCACAACGGTTACCATAGCTGGCGAAAACAGCCCTAACATCCAGTTAACGTTAGCGGGTTACTTGGGGATTTTGCCGACACTTATTGCCTGAGTGTAGTGCCGTCGAGAACGAACCTGCCAAGGGGCTTTATGCAAGGCGTCTTCGGGCATAGGAAGCCTTGGCGCCGTATATGTTTTGTGCAGGAGGGTCTTGGTTAGCGCCAAAAGCGAAGAGCGATCCAACACCCTGCTCAGCTCGTCGTTCGCCGCTCACTGCAATTCAGCCTGCTCCCTTTTAGCTTGTTTGAGGACGGGAATGCCGGGGTCGGCGTCTTTCCAGAGAGCGAAGAAGTCTTGGTACTTGGCGCGAGCTTTGGCGGTGTCGCCGGCGAGGGCGTAGGCGCGGGCGAGGCCGAGATGGGCCAGTGCCCCGATGGGTTCGTTCATCACAACGCCGCGATGGTCAAGAATCTTCTGGAACTCGGCCGCTGCTTCGATGCCCTGATGCGTGGCGAGATAGGCTTCCCCGCGCACATACACGGGATACAGAGCTGCCGAGAGAACAAAAGCTGTCGGTGACCCCAGTTCGTACGGAGCGGCAGCCCGAAGAGCCGCGATGGCCTTCGAAGCCTCGTCGCGGTCGAGAGCAAGCTGAGCGCGAGTGGTGGGCAAGTAGTTGAACCGCACCACCGTATCCTCGGGAAAGCGCTGGGCCAAATCATGTGCCAGTTTTTCGATCTGCTGGACCTGCTCGCGGGCCGCAAATGCCAGGGCCAACGCCGCTCCATACTGCCCAACCCGACCCGTCGAAAGCCCGAGCGCCGCCGCGGCCCGCTCGCGGGCTTCGGTCGTATAGCCAAACAGGGCTTCCCGCAGAGCGGCCTCAGCCTCGTAACCAGCCGCCGTCTCGTTCTGTTCGGCCCGCTCGGCGGAAGCAACTGCCTGGTGGGAAAGCTCCCTGGCCTTGCCCAACTGCCCGGAATAAGCGGCCGTATCGGCATCCAAGGCCAGCAGCACGTCTTCCACTCCCGGCTTGCCTGCCGACCAGGCCACCTGGCGCGCCATCCCGAGCGCATCGTTCTGCAAGAAGGCAAGCTGATACAGATCTCTGCGCAGGTAGGCAGAATCGAGGTTTTTCGCCTGCGCCTCTTCGGCCGTGACTCGGCCCTCTTCTAAGCGGTTCAGGGAGAGATAGAAATAGACGACGCCGGCATAAGATGGACCGGCTGTGGGGTCGAGCCGCACGGCCTCGCGCATCTCCTCAAGGGCTCTCTCATATTGCCCGAGAATACGGTAGATGCGGCTTCCGACGACCCGCGGCGTGGCGTCCCTCGGGTACGTCTGCGCTGAGAGTGCATAGGCCTGGCGTGCCTTTTGCAGGTCGCCCGTAACGAATGAATGGTAATTCGACTCGATAAAGAGCTTCTCCCGCTCGCTCACCCGCTCGCGCAGTTCATAGGCCTTGCGCGTGCTCTCCGCCGCCAGGTTGGCTTCGCCGAGATTCCTGTATGTCACCGCGAGAAAGGCATAGGCGGTGGCGAAATTCGGATCGAGACAGATAGCCCGCTGAAACAAAGGCACGGCGGAGGCGAGATCGCCTTCTTTTACCCGTGCCTTCATCCCCAAGCTGAAGGCTTGAAGGGCTTCGAGCGAGGGGGTGGTGGCCTGCTCGATAGGTGTATCGAACTTCTGCACCGAGCTGAGCGATTCGCCCAGTTTGCCGCGCAATTTCGCCGCTTCTTCACCTAGCACTTTCAAAACTTGTTCCTTGCCGTTCGCTGTTGTCTGCTCCTCGGCCAGGGTGTCGCCCGTGCGGCAGCTTACTGCCTTCAGGCCCAGGACATACTGGCTTCCCAAGCTAGCAATCGAGCCGTGGAGGACCGCCGCACCCCGTGTTCGCTGGCAGACTTCCCGCGCAATCTCCGGAGTAAGCCGCGCGGCAGCCGGCTGGCCCATCATGCGCAGCGTCTGCTGTATTTGTGCTTCGGAGATGAGACTGAGAAAGGGCGATTGCTCAAGCTGTACTGCCAAGCCTTGCCGCAGCGTGCCGTCGAAGACCGGATCGCCAGTCGTGTTCCTGAAATCGGCGAGGACGATGGTGTCCTTCTCGGTCAGCACCGGCGCGCGGTGGGAGTAGAAGTAGCCGCCCGTGACGAGCGTCGCCAGGAGCACTCCAGCCGCCGCCAACTGCCAGCGCTTCGCGGCCAGCGGACCTCCCGCTGCTGCGGCATGCGCCGAATCCCTGTCGCGCTTCAGGCGCCGGAGGTCAGCGCGCAACTCCGAGGCATGCTGGTAGCGCACTTCGCGATCCTTCTCCAGAGCCTTGTTGATGACCTCTTCCAGTTTCGCCGGCAGATCGGGATTCAGCTCCAAGGGGGACGGGGGAGCCTGAGTGAGAGTAGCCGTGAAAATTGCGGCTGTGCTGCTGCCCTGGAACGCCTGCCGCCCCGTGGCCATCTCATACAGCACAGCGCCGAAGCTAAACAGGTCCGTGCGGGTATCCACATCTTCGCCCCGGGCCTGTTCCGGCGACATGTAGGCGACGGTGCCGATCAGTAAGCCGGGGCTCGAGAGCGCAACTGGGTCGATCGAGGCCGTCGGCATTTCCTCTAGGGGTACCCCTTGAGGGCGTCCTGTTAGGGCGGGCACAAGGCCCGCCCGTACGGTTAGTTTGGCCAAGCCGAAATCCAGAACCTTCACCTGCCCGCGCGTCGTCACAAAGATATTTGTCGGCTTGATGTCGCGATGGGTGATGCCTTTGGCGTGGGCCGCGTCTAACCCGTCGGCAATCTGGATGGCAAGGTCCAGCAAGATGTCGATA
>DATJKY010000848.1:0-3784 GCA_035490955.1 Terriglobia bacterium
GAAGGACCTTATCTTCTGCGGCGACGAAACGCAGAACAAGTTGTCGTTCGAGCATTTCACATCAGCTTTTGAAACGATGAATCGTTGGCGCAAACAGACCGACGGAAGCGAAGTGCTCTACGTCGGAGCTGACAACGGTCCTTTCCCCATCCCCCTTAAGAAAGATGACGCAGGGCAATGGTACTTCGATCCGGCGGCGGGGAAAGAGGAGATCCTTTCGCGGCGCATCGGTGACAACGAACTGGCCACGATTGACGTGATTGCGGCGATGGTGGATGCGCAGGCCGAATACTTCTCGCAAGGTCATGACGGGGCAAAACAGTACGCCCAGAAATTCGTGAGTGACGAGGGAAAAGAGAACGGGTTGTATTGGAAGTCGCCCGAGGGCCAGCCAAAGAGCCCCCTTGGGCCGCTGGCAGCGTTTGCTGCGGCCACGGAAGGATTCACCCCGGAGGCGAACAAGCAGCAGCCCTTTCATGGGTACTTCTATCGCATCCTCACCAAACAGGGTGGGGATGCTAAGGGCGGCGCGAAAGACTACATCGTAGGTGGGCATATGACAGCGGGTTTCGCCCTCGTCGCCTATCCGGAGAAGTATGGCGATACGGGCGTGATGACATTCATCACCAACCCGAACGGAGTGGTGTATGAGAAGGACCTGGGGAAGAACACCATTGAAGTCGCTAAGGCGATGAGCGAATTCAATCCCGACGGCGGTTGGAGTCCGGTCCAGGAGTAGGGTGGGACCGACAGAATTGCCCATCGCCGATTGTCGATTCTCGATATTTTGCAATTGAGCCTTGAGTATGAACCAAGGTCCATCGCCAGGATGAAAACAACCAGACCACAGCCCTCGCCCCCTTGGGGGGAGAGGGTGGCGCTCCCGCAGTCGCGGGAGAGCCGGGTGAGGGGGTTCAGCCGAATATTTTCGAAACGGGAGTGCCACAGCGCAGATTGCGGATCTAAGGCGGACGACACTCCAAGACCTAACCTAGACTAAAAATCTCGTGACCCCAAAAGGAGAATAACTATGAGTGACAACATGGAAGGAAAGCGACTTGAAAGTGCCCGAACCGAGAATACCCCATGGAGGAAATGGGGACCCTATCTGAGCGAGCGCCAGTGGGGAACGGTGCGGGAAGACTATAGCGACGACGGGAACGCCTGGGACTACTTCAGCCATGACCAGGCCCGTTCCCGCTCTTATCGCTGGGGTGAAGACGGGCTGGCGGGTTTTTCGGATGACAAAGAACGGCTCTGCTTTGCCCTGGCCCTGTGGAACGGCAAGGATCCGATTCTGAAAGAGCGTCTTTTCGGCCTGACGAACAGTGAGAGCAATCACGGTGAGGACGTGAAGGAGTACTACTTCTATGTGGATAGCACGCCCACCCACTCGTACATGAAATATCTGTACAAGTATCCGCAACGCGCCTATCCCTATGACAACTTGGTAGGGACGAACCGGGGTCGTTCGCGCGAAGAATTCGAGTACGAACTGCTCGACACCGGCATTTTCAACGACAACCGTTACTTCGACGTGTTCGTGGAATACGCGAAAGAAGCGCCTGAGGACGTTCTGATCAAGATCACCATCTCGAATCGCGGGCCGGAGGCGGCATCGCTGCACGTGCTTCCCACCCTGTGGTTCCGCAACACCTGGTCGTGGTCCGAGGGCGCGGCAAGACCGCTGCTCAAGCAGGTGGACAGTGCGCCGGGGGCACGGGTGGTGGCGGCTTCGCATGGGGAGCTGGGGGAGAGGTTCCTTTATTGCGAGGGTGACCCACGGCTGCTCTTCACCGAAAACGAAACCAATAACGTACGCCTGTTCGGAGTGCCTAACCGCACGCCCTACGTGAAAGACGGCATCAACAACGCCATCGTGCACGGCCGGACTGAGGCGGTGAACCCCGCCAGGACCGGAACCAAGGTGTCGGCGGACTCCGAGGTGACGGTGGGCCCTGGGGAGAGCAAGGTGATACGACTGCGTCTAACCCCAACTGCTCCCCAGGCCTTGAAGCAAGCGTATGCCGCGGCCAACGGAGACCCCTTCGGGCCGCATTTCGATGAGGTCATGAGCACGCGTCTCCGCGAGGCCAACGAATTCTACGCTTCCATCACCCCGCCAACCCTGAATGAGGACACCGCGCGGGTGATGCGCCAGGCGCTGGCGGGCATGCTCTGGAGCAAACAGCACTACTACTGGGATGGTGGCGTGTGGCTCGATGAGCACGGCGCCGATGCCCTGGTAACGCAGAGCCGGCATTCCCGCAACAAGGAATGGTTCCACATGGTCAACGACGACGTGATCTCCATGCCCGATAAGTGGGAGTACCCATGGTACGCCGCCTGGGACCTGGCGTTCCATACCATGGCGCTCTCCATGGTAGATATCGACTTTGCCAAGCAGCAGCTCAACCTGATGCTGCAGTCGCTTTACCTGCACCCCAGCGGTCAAATCCCGGCCTATGAATGGAACTTCAGTGATGTGAATCCGCCGGTGCACGCTTGGGCGACCCTGTTCCTTTACACCGCAGAGAAGATGCAGCGGGGCCAAGGTGATTTGGAGTTTCTCAAGCGCATCTTTAACAAACTGGTGCTGAATTTCACCTGGTGGGTGAACCGCAAAGACCGTTTTGGCAAGAACGTTTTCGAGGGCGGCTTTCTCGGTCTCGATAACATTGGCGTCTTCGACCGCAGTGCGCCACTGCCGACGGGCGGCCACCTGGAGCAGGCCGATGGTACCGCCTGGATGGCCTTGTTCAGCCAGAACATGGCTGAGATCGCGGTCGAGCTCGCCACCCATGATCCGGCCTATGAAGAGTTTGCTACAAAGTTCATGGAGCACTTCATTTGGATCGCGGCCGGCATCAACAAGCCGGGTGAGGACGGTTTGTGGGATGAAGAGGACGGCTTCTACTATGACCTGTTGCGCCTGCCGGGGGGGTCGGGCACTCGTTTGAAGGTCCGATCGATGGTAGGGTTGCTGCCGCTTTGCGCCACCACAGTGATTGAGAAGTACCAGCGGGAGGCCGTGCCACGCACACTGGAGCGCTTCAGGGATCGCCTGTTCCGCATGCCTGAGGTGATGGCAAGTATTCACCCGACAGGCCCGGGACATTTTGGCGTCAACGAACGGGGCATCGCGGCGCTGGTTAATCCGCAGCGGTTGCGGCGGATCCTGGCGCGGATGCTGGACGAAAACGAATTCTTGAGCCCCTACGGTATTCGGGCGCTTTCACGATATCACGCCGAACATCCCTACGTCTTCCACGTGGACGGCGCCGAATATCGCGTCGACTACCTGCCGGCGGAATCGAACACCGGCATGTTCGGCGGTAACTCCAACTGGCGCGGCCCCATCTGGATGCCGGTGAACGGTCTGATCATCCGGGCCCTGCTACAGTTTTACCTCTACTACGGCGACAACTTCAAAGTGGAATGCCCCACAGGTTCGGGGAAGCTGATGAACCTGTTTGAGGTAGCCCGCGAGATCGCCACCCGGCTGACGCGCATCTTCGTGCGCGATCAGCACGGCCGGCGGCCGGTGTACGGCGGCACGGGGAAGTTCCAGACCGATCCGAACTGGCGCGACTACATCCTCTTCTATGAGTACTTCCACGGCGACAACGGAGCGGGCCTGGGCGCCAGCCATCAGACCGGATGGACCGGAGCGGTCGCCCGCTTGATACAGTTGTTTGGCCACACCGACGCAACGAAGTTCCTTGAGGCCGGCCGGCGCTCGACCCTGCTGTACCAGGCCGCGAAGGTTGGGGCTTAGGGAAAA
>DATJKY010000849.1:0-8961 GCA_035490955.1 Terriglobia bacterium
GAGAATCAGGAGGTTCAGGACTAGCGCCAAGTCAGCGTTGATTCCTGCCCCCCGATAGTAAACCAGCATGAAAACCATAACCGCGCATAGCCCGACGATGGAGGCGATAACGCCGTGCCGGATCGAGTCCGCCCCCAGCGAGGGTCCCACCGTTTCCTCGGAGAGGTACTTAATCGAAGCGGGAAGAGCCCCGGAGCGCAGCACAAGGGAGAGGTCTGCCGTCTGCTGGGGCGTAAAAGAACCCTCGATGATGCCTCGGTCGTTGATCTGGTTACGAATCACAGGCGCGCTCTCCACGCGGTTATCGAGCACGATGGCGAGCAGTCGGCCGACATTCGCCCCGGTGACTTGAGCAAAGCGCGCTGCTCCGTCGCGGGTCAGGGTGAAATTGACAGCAGGTCTTCCGCTCTCATCCGTCCCTGGTTGGGCCCCGCTTAGATCACGGCCCGTGACGGCAGCGATGCGATTCACAATGTACCACACTTCACCAGGCGAGTTGTCACTCCGCGACTCAGACTTTCCTGGCAGCAGGATGGTGTCTGGCGGCAACACCCCGCCGTGCTGAGCGAGAGCTGCTTCCTTGGTCGGATAAGGGCCATCCTGGACGATCTTCAGCTCCAGCAGCGCTGTGGACTGTATGATGTCTCTGACCCGGGTTGGATCATCCACGCTAGGGAGTTGGACCACTATCTCGAAGTCTCCCTGACCGTATTCCGCGACCTCGGGCTCAACTACGCCCAGCGCGTCGATGCGGTTACGAATAGTGGTCATAGCCTGGGTGAAGGCCTCGTTGCGGATTCCGGTCGCCGCGCTCACCTTTAATGCTAGAACGCGCATCGACGGGTCGCCGGGGACGCGGTCGAGAGTCCAGTCGGAGAACTGCTCGTTGACCAGTGTCTGAAGCTCCGCTGACTTGTCCTGAGGGATTCCCGTGATCAGGAGGTGAGCGCTGTCCTTCTTCTGGACATCGGCGTAGGGGATGTTTCTGGTTCGTAGTCCGTCCCGCAGGCGCTCCATCGCTTGGTCAGAATATAGATTAACCGCGTCATCGACTTTCACTTGGAGAACGAGGTGCGTACCACCCTTGAGGTCCAAACCCAGTCGGATTCGGTCGCGGACGTTGTCCTTCAGTTGTTGAACGTTTTTGGGAAGGCCGGCGATCCCCACCACGCACAAGCCTATGATGAACAGAATGAGAATCGCTCGGTTGCGGATCTTGGTTTCCATAATAGACTTTCTGGACCTGTAAAGGCAGTGGCCGCTACTTCTTCTTGGCGACCGCTTCCCGCTTCAGGCCACTCTCCGTTTCGTCCTCCTGAACACCGGTGATCGCGGACCGCGCCACGTCAAGCTTCACCTGGCTGGCGACCTGCAACTGGACGATGTTATCCCGAAAGCCGCTGATTGTGCCGTATATCCCGCCGCTGGTCACCACCCTATCGCCGGTCTTTAGGTTAGCCAGCATCTCATGCGTCTTGCGTCGCTGGACCTGCTGCGGTCTGATAAGCAGAAAGTAGAAGATACCAAAGATCAACACAAAAGGAAGTAATTGAGTGAGGGGTCCGCCCAAGAGGAGGTCTCCCACCAGAAATTCACTTTGGCTTTTTCGGGCTTCAGGTTCGCGGCGTGCCGCTCGAGGCTCCCGCACGCGCCTTTGACAAAAATCGCTCGAAATCTCCTGCGCCGATAGCCTGCCTGATCTGGCGCATGGTGTCAAGATAAAAGTGTAGATTGTGGTAAGTAGCCAGGATGGCCGCGAGCATCTCACCGGCGACAAAAAGGTGCCGGATGTAGCCCCGGGAATATCGGCGGCACACCCGGCAGCGGCAGACTGGATCGAGAGGAGCGGGGTCGCGCGCGTAACGCGCGTTCTTAATCACCAACTTCCCCTCGGAAGTGAAGAGACAGGCGTTGCGAGCGTTGCGGGTGGGCATGACGCAGTCGAAAAGGTCAATGCCGCGGGCCACGCATTCCACGAGGTCGGCGGGCGTTCCCACCCCCATTAGGTAGCGGGGACGACCCGCCGGCAGCAGGTCCGCCGTAAAGCCCGCGATGTCGTAGGTCTCACTCTTCGGCTCCCCTACTGAGAGCCCGCCTACAGCATAGCCTTCAAACCCGATGTCGCAGATTTCCTCCGCGCTTTCGCGGCGCAAGTCTCTGTCCGTGCCGCCCTGAACAATGCCGAATAGCTCGGACTTCGGGGTTCGGGCTTCAGGAGTCGGGCTTCGGGGTTCAGGATTGGGGAGGGATGATTGACGGGTTCCGGGGCTCGGGACTCGGGGTTCAGGAAGGATGATTTCGGATCCCGAATCGCGAATCCCGAATTCCCCACATTGCGAATCCGAGATCCCAAGTCTCGAATTCGGAGTCTTCAAAGAATCCCGCCAATCGCTTGTCGCCGAATCCCGAACCCCGAATCCCGAATCCCAGCCGTTCTGGCGCAGCCAGAACTCCTTCGCCCGGCGCGCCCAGCGCCCGGTCAGCTTCGTGGCCCGTCGCAGGGTCTCATGACTCGACGGGAAGCCCACGCACTCATCCAGCGTCATGATGATGTCGGCTCCCAATGCCAGCTGAACCTCCACGGCCCGCTCTGGCGACAAGAAGTGTGAAGAACCATCCAGATGCGATCGGAAGTGGAAGCCGTCCTCCGTCACCTGCCCCAGGCCCTTGAGGCTCATGATCTGGAATCCGCCGCTGTCCGTCAGGATAGCGTGCGGCCAGCCCATGAAGTGGTGCAGCCCACCGCAGTCGCGGATAGTCTCGTGGCTGGGCCGCAGATAGAGATGGTAGGTGTTAGCCAGCAGGAGGTTAACGCCCAGTTCTTCCAGGTGCTCCTGGGCCATTCCCTTCACCGTACCCGCAGTGCCCACAGGCATAAAAGCAGGAGTTTCGACAATTCCGTGCGCAGTGTGAAGGAGGCCGGCGCGGGCCCTCGTGTTTGGGTCCCGCGCCTCAATGTCAAATCTCATTTTCAATTCCTTAAGGCCTGCGGGCGGGATGCACCACCCGGCCCAGCCCAGTCCGAGGCCAAACGTGGACATGAAGCGCGAACCAGCGTTTCTACAAACTGCCCAGCCAGCGGATCAGAGGAAACTTGTCTTGCAGCCTGTTGGTCAACACCCGGTCTGGAGTCACGAACTGACAACGGCGCTGCGCTCCGAGGGCGATGTAAATAGCATCGTACAGGGGTGTTTTTCTTGGACGGCAAGCTTGAAAGCACTCTCTGCGATCTCAGCGGAGGATTGAAGAGGGATACCCGAAGGTGGCTGCGCCTCCACTACCCAAGCATGGAGAGCCCCGTCTTGGCTAACACCCAAATAGCCCACGCTACCGCAAAGCAAACGGATATCGTGGCTGGCTTGACCTTACGACTGACCGCCTCAGAGAAGCCGATTCCCAGCAAAACGATAAGCCAGATGCTAAAAATATCCAGCGAACCGAGAAGAGACAACAGGGGCTTCGAAGTCTCACGGGGATTAAAGAAGAATCCCACGTTGGTCGGCGCGGGGTTTTGCGGATTGAGTTGCTCAGGGTCCGCGACTAGAATCATGACTAATGCAATTATCGCCCCCAGAAGGTTCACCAAGTTCGCATAAGAAGTGACGGAGAGGGCCGTCTTGAACTTAAGCCTTGAGCCGAAGATGGCATTCATAATCAGCAAGCCCACTCCGGCCACGACCAACAGAACAATGGGCGCGGCAAGCAAGCCCGTGAGGTGCATGAAGATGCTGGTAAACTTGGCTCCCTGTTCCATGGCTTGCTGCATCTGATCCGGACTCATGTTGGAAGCTCGGCTGCTCTGCTCAAGGGACTGCCGCACAATACGTTCCGCGCCGATTTTCGCCAGCATGGTTTCGATCACCGCCATGGTTGCGAGAATGCCGGCAATCAACGGCACGATGAAGTCCGGCTTGCGCGCGATGTCCACAAAGGTTGCCCCCGGCGAGACGAAGATTCCCACTAGGCGCTGCAGGAAGGATTTCGGTGGTTCGTCCATCGCGATTTCGGTGCTCATCGTGCTCATATCCTGTCCTCCGCGAAGAGCAGTCTCCCCAGAACTAAAAGCAAGGCTGGTGACCGAGTTGCGGTGATCCTCCAAAGTACGGATTTCGCGCTCCTGCCTCAGAATCGGCCCAGTCGAGGTCAGCGATGGCATCTTTGATGATGCAGGAGTCAATACTCTCGCTCTTTCGCGCGTAGCCTCGAAGCAAGGCGTTGAAGCAAATGTTGTTAATCTTACGAGGAATCCCGCCAGACCACCTTGCAATCACCTCTCGCGCTTCGGAAGTAAACAGCCGATCGCCGCCATAGCCTGCCATCCGCAGTCGGTGATCGATGTATCGGTCCGACTCCGTAGCCGTCAGTGGATCGAGGCGGGCCATGACCGAGACATGCTGTCTGAAACGAGCGAAGGCAGGTTGCGCCAGCTTGTCTACCAACTCGGACTGTCCCGCCATGAGAACCTGGAGGGACCCGTTGTGTGACGCTTCAAAACCCGACAGTCGGAGCACCGTTTCGAAGACCGGACTCTGTAGGATGTGCGCCTCGTCGATAACCACCACAAGGCGTCCACCGCCGCACGCCTCACCCACGATAGCCTCGCGCACGCGCTGTTCCATCGATGTCAAATCCTGACCCTCCGCTTTGATTCCGAGGTCCGCCAGCAGATACAGCAAGAACTCACGAGGGTTGGGCGGGGCTTGGAAGACGAAGGCGGTGCGGGCGGAGCGCTCAAGTCGCGTTAGAAGCAGAAAGAGCAGGGTGGTCTTGCCCAATCCTGGCTCGGCGGTTAGCACCAAGAATCCCCGCGCTGCCTCAATCCCATAAGCCAGAGAACCCAGCGCCCGCCGATGGGTCAGGCTCAAATACAGGTAGCGGGGATCGGGAGTCACTCCGAAAGGTTGCCAATGGAGCCGGTAGTAATCCAGTAGCGCCGCTCCAGACGAGCGCGAGGCGAAATGAACAAGTTCTTTCACCGGCTACTCTGCTGACTCTTTCTGCTCTGCGTTTGCCGTGTCCAACTGCTGGAGAGCATCAGCGAGTTGGTCGAGCCGCTTGCGGAGATCACGCGCAACGAATTCCGAGGTTCTACGATGCACGCTCTCGGCTTGCTGACGGACCGACACCAAGGCAGCCTGGCTAAGAGCAGCGAGTTGCTTTTCGCTCTCCTCGATGACTGCTTTTGCCGATGCTGCCAGTTGTGCGCTGCAAGCCTCATGCGCCCTCTCGGCGCGATTCCGAAGGTCGTCCGCCAGTTGGGCGTTGGTCTCACGGAGCTGGTCCGAAATCTCCCTCGCGCCCTTGGACTTGACAGCGTCCAAGCTGCGCTGCAGTTCGGCTCGGAAGCCCTCCAGTATGGCGTCTGCCTTGCCCTGGAGCTCTGCAGCGGCGGAAGTCAACAGGTCCTTAAGTGTCGCCTGGCTGCGTTGCTCGGCCCGCTCCTTCAGATTCAGGTCTAAATCCTCGCAGGCGGTCCGAGCCTTCGCCAGTGCCTCATCCAGACGGGCAGACAGCCTGGCACTTGCCTCAACATCAAAAAGCTCAAGGACCGCAGACGCCTCGTACTGGGCGCGTCGGCGCGTCTCATTCACGAAGGTGGCGGACGCGACTTCGAGTTCCTGGTACAACTTGGAATGAAGCTCTTCGAAAGAGGAGTTCAAATTCCGCCAGCTCTCCTGCTGGATTTCATGGCTTTTCGCAAGCAAGCCCTCGAGCTCGGTGCGGGAAGCCCGAAAGAAATCCAAAAGCGCACCCCAGTCGTGAGCTGCTTGCGGATTTCCTCGCGGAGGGACTTGGGATTCCGATATTTCAGCACTATGCGGTTTGTCCATAGAACAATCTTCGGTTAGATTCCACCCCTTCACTGACGAGAATCAGTCGCGCCTGGGCCCACACTCGCAGCCCTAGCCCTTGCTGCGGAGGGTCTCAAAAGTAGCGATCATCCAGGAGGGTGTCAAGTATCGCTATAGTTATACACAAGTGATGTATTCAATCCTCACAAATAATCATAGCAATGGCGTCATTTTCATAAAGTTTCGCCGGCCGAAGGTCCAGGACGATGTGACGAAGTCCTTCCACCTGTCATTCCGAGCGCAGCGAGGAATCTGCTTCTTTCTTAACCACAAAGCAGATTCCTCGTCGCTTCACTCCTCGGAATGACAGGGTGGGTTACAGCGCCCCGTACTGGAAACACGCCGCGTCACTTTCGACCCAGCGCAGCGACGAAGAATCTGCTTTTGAAGGAAGGTCCAAAATCAATACAACTTGCCTTCGCGTTTCCGTCCGGTGTAGTCCACATACACGACTTTCAGCTCAGAATAGAACTCGATGGCGGTGGAACCAGTCTCGCGCTCACCCAGGCCGCTGGACTTGCTGCCACCGAAGGGTACGTGTGCTTCACCGCCTACCGTGGGCGAGTTGATGTGGACCATGCCGCAGTCCAGCCGGTCGGCAGCCTGAAAGACGCGGTTGGCATCCGTAGTGAAGATTGAGGACGTGAGTCCGAAGGGAATGTTGTTGGCTGCAGCCAAAGCTGAATCGAAATCCGGGGTGCGGATGACCGCGAGCACCGGACCGAAAATTTCTTCTTGGGCGATGCGACCTTCAGGCGAGACGTGGTCGAAGATGGTGGGAGCAATGAAGTAGCCGTTGTCATAAGCGCCGCCGCGTAGGCGCTCCCCGCCGCAGACCAGCCGGGCCTCGCGCTTGCCGATCTCCAGATACTCCTCCACCTTGTGGAGCTGAGCTTCGTCCACCGAGGGTCCTACATAGGTATCGGCCTCACTGCCATCACCGACCTTAAGCTGGCGGGTGCGTTCGGCGAGCATTTCGACGAAGCGGTCCGCCACCTCATCCGCCACCACGACGCGACTGGTGGCGGTACAACGCTGCCCGGTGGAACCAAAAGCGCCGGAGACGGTACTCTCGGCAGCCAGGTCCAAGTCGGCGTCTTCCAGGACCACCACCGGGTTCTTGCCGCCCATCTCGCACTGGATCTTCTTGAGTTGCTGCGCGCCTTTGGCGTAGATGCGGCTGCCGATTTCGGTGGAGCCCGTGAAGGAGATCGCGCGCACGGCCGGACTCCCCACCAGCTCGTCACCGATCTCGGAGCCCGAGCCCGTGACCATGTTCAACACTCCAGCCGGGACCCCCGCCTCGACAAACAATTCGATCAGCCTGCGCGCCGTGAAGCTAGTCAACTCCGCTGGCTTCCACACTACGGTGTTACCACAAACCAGCGCCGGCGCCATCTTCCAAACCGGTATAGCCACGGGAAAGTTCCAGGGCGTAATCAGACCTACGACGCCGAGTGGCTGTCGGATGGTGTAAGCAAGGTTCCGGGGTAGTTCGGAGGGAAGGGTTTCGCCTGTCAGCCGTCGGCCCTCCCCAGCGATAAATTCGAGGATGTTGATACTGCGCAGAAGCTCGCCCCGCGACTCGGAGACCGTCTTGCCCTCTTCGCGCGTCAGCAACCTCGCCACATCTTCCTTCTGTTCCTCCAACAGGCGGGAGGCGCCGAGCAGGATCTTGCCGCGGCGCGGCGCGGGAGTGTCCCGCCAGGCTGGCAGGGCCCGCTTCGCCGCCTCGATGGACTCCCGCATTTCCTCGCGAGTGCTTCGTGGAACGTAGCCGACGAGGTCGTCGAGATTCGCCGGATTCCGCCGCTCGATAATCCTTTCCGACCGTGACGGCACCCACTGGCCATCGATGTAACTGGGACAAATCGTCTCTCGACCGACTGATGTTGTTGTTGCCATCGCTTCTACCTCTTTCAGATCTGGCCCCTATAGGGGCCCGACCGTGAATAGCCATAGTTAAGTCACATTGTTTTCAACGACTTCGTGGCTTCCAAAGAATTGCCCTTTATTTTCAATAACATCGTGGCTCTTATGTGCAGCCTGCTGTTTCTAAATGACTTAGTCGGTTATGCCCGCTGAAATGAGCTACAGCTTCACGGCGGCGAACGACTTATCCATGGCCTCGGTCGCCGCGTCCACATCGCTCTTCTGAATATTCAGCGGCGGCGCCAGTCGGATAACGTTTCCGAACAGGCCGCCCTTGCCCACCAGCAGGCCATTATTGCGGCACAGCTCCATAAACTGATTTGTGGCCTCCGGCGCCGGCTCCTTGGTGTTCCGGTCCTTCACGAGTTCCAGGCCTTGCATCAGTCCTAAACCGCGGACGTCGCCGATGATAGAGTGCTTCTGCTGCAGTGCCTCGAGCTTCTGGCGTAGGTAGCCGCCCACGCGCTCGACATTTTCAAGCAACTTCTCCTCCTCGATCACCTCAATGGTCGCCCTGGCCGCAACCGACGAAACGGGGTTGCCGCCAAAGGTAGAAATCGTCAGGCCTTTGAAACTGTCGGCAACCTCGGGTGTAGCGATGCACAAGCCCACGGGCGTGCCATTGGCCATGCCCTTCGCCCCGGTGATCATGTCGGGCTCTACCTCCCAATGCTCGATGCCGAACCAGTGCTTGCCAGTGCGTCCGAAACCGGCCTGCACCTCGTCAGCGATGAACAGGCCGCCATACTTCTTGACGATGGTGAAGACGATCTTGAAATACTCTTTGGGTGGAGCGATCACCCCGCCTACGCCCTGGATGGTCTCCGCCAGGAAGGCGGCGATGCTGCCCGAGGTGGTGGTGCGAATCGTCTCCTCCACGTCTTCGGCGCAGGCCACACCACAGCCTGGGTACGATAGGTGTAGCGGGCAGCGGTAGCAGTAGGGATTGAGGGCGTGTGAAATCCCCACACTCACAATGCCGGCGCGCCGGTAGGGCGAATGCGCCGTCAGCGACTTCGCCAGCAGCGAGTGGCCGCTGTAACCGTGGCGCAGCGCGACAACGTCGAAGTGGCCCGTGGCCATGCGCGCCAGCATCACCGCGGTCTCGTCAGCCTCGGTCCCGCTGCTGCAAAAAAAGCTCTTCCGCAGCCGCCCGGGGGTGATTTCTGCCAGTTTC
>DATJKY010000850.1:0-5260 GCA_035490955.1 Terriglobia bacterium
GAGCTGTCGGGACCTATATGGGACGCGTTAGACGGTGTGACGTGGCTGGCGCATACATGATGGGTTCTCCATGTATGCATCCTGGCTTTCTGAAGCAGGGTAGCGTGGACCTCCGGGTTTGTCCGCGGCTTGTCGTGAATCGGGAATGGAAAGCCTTTGCTCCCGGTTCAAAGTAGGGGCGGCCCCTCGTGGCCGCCCCGGCGTGATGATGGAAAGGCCCAAAGGAGGAATCATCGTGAAACCAATTTCGAGGAGACGTTTTCTTGGCACAAGTACGATAGGGATGGCGGCATTCGGGTATCTCATGTGGGACGGGGCAGCGCCGCCTCAAGCCAATCCGCTCGGGTTCCCCATCGGATGCCAGACGTGGCCTTTTCGTGAAACGATCGGGAAGGATTTCGACGGGACGCTGCAGCGGATTGCCTCCGACGGATACCAGACCATCGAGCTGTGCTCGCCTCCGGGCTACGAGCGGTATGGCTTTGGACCGCTGGCAAGCCTGAAGCCTTCCGAGATGGGCGCCAGGATTCAAGCTGCCGGTTTGAAATGCGAAAGCTGCCACTTCGGGTTTAGGGAGCTGAAGGACCATTTCGACGAGCGGTTGGCCTGGGCGCAAGAACTTGGTTTGAAGCAGATGATCATCTCCACATTCTCTCTACCGAAGGGCGCCACCATGGCGGACTGGATGCAGGCCGCCGACGAAGCGAATAAACTCGGCGAGCGAGCACACAAGGCGGGGGTGCAACTGGGGTTCCACAACCACGATTTCGAATTCCAAAAGATCGACGGGGAACTGATCTACGAGAAGCTGATGGGCGAACTCAACCCGGAGGCGGTGAAAATGCAGTTTCAGGTCGAGGTGGTGCGCCTCGGCTACAAGGCTGCGGACTATTTTGAGAAGTATCCAGGACGCTTTATTTCCATCCACCTCTCGGACTGGTCCGCTGCGGACCCCGATGGGAAGGAAGTGCCGCTCGGCCAAGGCGTCGTGGACTGGAAGAAGACGTTCGCTGCCGCCCAAACCGGTGGGGTGAAGAATTACTTTCTTGAGATGGATCCTGCCAACATGAAAGCCAGCCTGCCGTATATGCACGGACTGAGTTGAGCAGCAGCCTCGCGCCAAGAGCTGTCTATTGAGCGGTCTAGCGCGCCACGGCGGGCGCGTTGTTCTTGAGTCTCGGCTCGACGTTGGTTGCCAGTTGCACGCGGTCGAGCTTACCGGTGGAAGTCTTGGGCAGGGTTTCGCGGAACTCGATTATCTCCGGAATCATGTACTTCGGGATGCGCTGGGCGCAATGTTGTTGCAGGACGACGCCCGTGAGGGCGACGCCCTTGTGGGGCGCGACGATGGCCTTGATCCGGTTGCCGACTTCTTCCGCCGGGATGGCGACGACGGCAGCCTCCTTCACTCCAGGATGGCTAAGGAGGGCGGCCTCAATCTCGCCCAGCTCGATGCGGTAGCCGCGGCTCTTGATCTGGCTGTCGCGCCGCCCGATGAAGTCGTAGTCGCCGTCGGCGCGTAGAGTCACCAGGTCACCAGTGCGGTACATCTTCTCTTCATACTGAGGCTGGAATCGGTTGGGGACCACCATCTGGTGCGTCTTCTCTAAATCGCCCCAGTAGCCGCAGGTCACCGATGGGCCGCGCACGTACAGCTCGCCCGTCTGGCCAGGCGGGATGATCTGGTCGTGCTCGTCGACGGCAAACACCTCGGTATTGGCACACGCGCGGCCGATGGGAATCTTCTCCAGGCTCCCCAGCTTCGATCGGTCCACGCGGTAGTAAGTGCAAACGTTCGTTTCCGTCGGGCCGTAAAGATTGTAGAGCTCCACCTGGGGCAGCAGTTCGGCCAGTTGCCGGAGATACTTGAGGGGAAACACCTCGCCGGCGAAGAGCAGCAGGCGCAGGCGCTCCAGGTTCTGGGCCTTCAGGTTGCCGTGCAAGACGAGTTGGACCAGTGCTGAGGGCACGGAGTACCAAACGCTGATGCCTTGTGCGGCGATGAACTTGGCCAGACTGGCAGGAAACCACAGCACGTCTTCCGGCACCATATGGACCGACGCGCCCGCCTCCATGGTGTTGTAAATGTCGAAGACGGAGAGGTCAAAGTGCAGAGGTGCATGGTTGGAAAGGCGGTCTTCGGGCCGCAACAGGAACGTGTCAGCACACCACTCGACGAAGGTCAGAGCATTCTGATGCGAGAGCATTACACCCTTAGGCCGGCCGGTAGAGCCGGACGTGTAGAGAATGTAGGCCAGGTCGAACGTGGTCGGCTGCAAACCGTCGGGAGGACGGGCGCCGGGGAAGGCGGAGAGGCTCTCCCACCACACCTCTCCCGGTCCGGTTTCGGCTCCGCCCGGGGGGTCGGTGAAAACCTTGAGGGCCACTGCTTCAAGGGCCTGCCGGTTTAATCCCCGGAGTTTCTCCCGGGTAGTCACGAGGGCTTTCACCCGGCAGTTGTCGATGATGTATTCGATGCGCTGGGCCGGCTGCAGCGGGTCGAGAGGCACATAGACTCCGCCTGCCTTCAGCACGCCGAACATGCTGACCACCGACTCCACCGCCTTGGGAAAGTAAATGCCGACGCGGTCCCCTTTCTGTAAGCCGTGCTCGCGCAACAGGTGGGCCATTTGGTTGGAGCGGTCCTCCAACTCGCGGTAGGTTAGGCTGCGCCCCCGCGCCCACACCGCGAGGCTATCGGGATGCTTGCTCGCGCCCTTGCTAAGAATTTGCTGGAGGACATAAGCCATATTATTCACTCGAGGAAGCCCGAAATCAGGAGTCAGAAGCCAGGAGCAAAGAGGCCTCTCCTGTCCTGACTCCTACAATCCGTGCATTCCGGCGATGATCTTCTTCTGGATCTCAGTGGTCCCGGAATAGATTTTCCCGGCGATGGCGTCGCGTAGTTCGCGTTCAATTTCGTATTCTGTCATGTAGCCGTAGCCGCCGTGAATCTGGATGGCGTCGAGGCAGGTCTGGATGCAGGCCTCGCTGACGTAGGTCTTGGCGATCGCCGCCTCGCGCAGGGGGTGTCTGCCTTGCTTCTTGAGCCAAGCGGCCTTATAGAGCACCAGGCGCGCGGTCTCCAGCCGGATGTCCATCTCGGCTACCTTGTCGGCAACGGCGGGAAACTTGCCGATGGCCTGGCCGAATTGCTTGCGCTCACGGGCGTATTGTACGCAGGTTTCGAGCAGACGTTGCATGGCACCGAGGTGGCTGGCCAGAATGCAGATGCGCTCCCACTCCATCGAAGCGGTGAAGATGGCCGTGCCCGCGCCCTCTTTGCCCAGCAGATTCTCCACCGGCACTTCGCAGTCGACAAACGCCAGCTCGGCCATGGGCGAAGTGCGGAGGCCCATCTTGTGCAGCTTCTTGCTCACCGTAAATCCCGGTGTCCCTTTATCGACGATGAAGCCGGTGATGCCGGCGGCGCCTTTTGCCGGGTGGAGGTTGGCAAACACGATCAGCACGTCGGCGATCTGGGCGTTGGTGATAAACGTCTTCGTACCATTGATCACGTAGCGGTCGCCCTTGCGCTCTGCACGCGACTTCAGGCTGAAGGCGTCCGAACCCGACATGGGTTCGGTCATAGCGTGTACGCCCACCCACTCGCCGCTCACCAGCCGGGGCAGGTAGCGCTGCTTCTGCTCCGCGTTGCCGAACATGAAAAAGGGGATCTCGGAGCTCCACATATGGGCATTGATAGAGAAGATCAGCCCGTTGTCGCGACAGCCGTAGCCCAGCGCTTCGAGGGCACAGGCCGTGGTGAGAATGTCAGCCCCCTGGCCGCCGTACTCCGAGGGTATCGGCAGGCCGTGAATACCCATCTCGGCGCACTTCTGCCAGCCTTGCCGGTCAAAGGCCTCTTCCTCGTCCTGCCCGATAAGATGCTGGTTCAGTTCCTTCTTGGCGAAGCTGATAATGGACTTGCGCAGCGCCAGCTGCTCTTCACTCCAGGAAAAATCCACTGTGATCTCCCTTAGCTAATCGACTTCGCATCACGTCAGCTTCAATTAACCTCCCATGTACCCATCTCAGGAAGGGTATCAACTACCCTTATCCTACCACGGACAAACGAGGAATGAGTACGCGACTTCAACGGCCAATGTCTGCTCATTTGTGAAATCTCCGATTGGAAAATCAGTGTCCCAACCTGCTATAGTGCGGGCTCAGGCCATTGGCGGGGAACGAGCGATTGAACGAATCCATGCCTCAGAAGATGAAGGCGCTGGTGAAGAGCCGGCCGGAGCCGGGGCTATGGCTCGAGGAAGTACCGGTTCCGGAGATCGGCATCAACGATGTGCTCATCCGCGTGCACCGGGCGTCGATCTGCGGAACGGACCTGCATATCCTGAAGTGGGAAGCGTGGGCGAGCCGAACCATTCCCGTGCCCATGGTAATAGGGCACGAGTTCGAGGGGGAAGTGGCGGCCGTCGGCTCGAACGTTGTTGACTTCTTCCCCGGCCAAGTGGTAAGTGCTGAGGGCCACGTCGTCTGTGGGCGTTGTCGCAACTGCCTGGCGGGGAGGCGGCACCTTTGCGCCTCTTCGCGCGGTGTGGGCGTCCACCGGCCTGGCTGCTTTGCGGAGTACATCGCCGTGCCGATGAGCAACGTCTGGGCGCATCACCCCGACGTCGACCGCGAGGTAGCTTGCATCTTCGACCCCTTCGGCAACGCCGTTCATACGGCGCTCTCGTTCCCGGTGCTAGGCGAGGACGTGCTTATCACCGGCGCGGGTCCCATCGGCCTCATGGCGGCAGCGGTGGTGCGGCACGCTGGCGCCCGCTTTGTCGTCATCACGGACGTGAACCCCTGGCGGCTGGAGTTGGCGCGCACAATGCGCGTTACTATGGCCGTGGACCCGCGCGAAACGCGGCTGAAAGACGTGCAAAGGCAACTGGGTATGAAGGAGGGTTTCGACGTGGGCCTGGAGATGTCTGGCAACGCCTCGGCCATCGGCGACATGCTGGCCAACATGGCGCACGGAGGCCGCATTTCCATGCTGGGAATTCCTTCCGAGGAGATCGCCATTGACTGGAATACGGTGATCTTCAATATGATCACGATCAAAGGGATCTACGGACGCGAGATGTACGAAACCTGGTACAAGATGACCGTGATGTTGCAATCCGGTCTCGATATCAAACCGGTCATCACCCACCGCTTCCCCTATTCGCGCTTTGAAGAGGCGTTCGACGTCATGCTGTCCGGCAAGGCGGGAAAGGTAATCCTGGACTGGAGGACGTAGCTAGGCCTTCGC
>DATJKY010000851.1:0-3825 GCA_035490955.1 Terriglobia bacterium
GTTGTGCCATGAATGCGGGTGTCGGCCCAGCGCTCTTCCCAGCGATCCAGATACGCTTGCGCTTCTTCTAGGCTCTCGAAGCGCATGCCTTTGAGCGGCGTTTTTTTCGCGTGGCCAACCCCCGACTCTACTTTCCCTTTGTCGTGTGTCAGCAACTACAGGCTGTGACGGTAAATTCTCCGGTCGATTCCGCATCAGCCATCCGTTTCATCCGTTGGTGGGGAATGAGTATGAGATGGTCGGTCGACACCTCAGTTGGGGAGAGGACCGCGTTTTTTACTACGGCCCTGAGGGGCGCCTGAAGTCTTTTGTCGTCAACATCACAGACCTATTTCCGATTGACGCATTCACTCGAATTTCCGCCGGTCGTTCTGCGTTCCGCGTGGACGATCTTCTGGAGCTGCGGGAGCGCCTGGATCGGTGGAAGGGGGGAGAAGGAGAGGGCCATGATGTGTAAAGGGAATTGCGCCTCACATGTCAAAAGAAATCCGCCGCATAGGGCGATGGTGCGACCCAGCGGAAATGGAACTTCTTGCTCAATGAACCTTGCATTGTGTCGATATTCACCGAGATTCTCCGTCCTTAGATTTTGCTTGACATCCTGTGTGAGGCTTAATTATTATTACACACCAGAACACCACCCGAATGCCCAAACGCAGCCAGCGCGACCAGAAGGCCGAAGAACTGAAGCGGTCCGGCACGCTCAACCCCCATTCGGAAACGGTGACCGATCCCCTGTTCCAACAGAACCCCTTCTTCGATCCCCGCGATCTTCTGCAGGCCCGCTACGAG
Organism: Terriglobia bacterium; assembly: GCA_035490955.1. GTDB lineage: Bacteria > Acidobacteriota > Terriglobia > UBA7540 > UBA7540 > DATJKY01. The sequence goes on from DATJKY010000851.1 coordinate 793, forward strand.
ATGCTGCGACGCCACACCGCCGAGCAGATGTCGATTCTCGACGCAGCTGCCGCTTTTGGCGTTTCGCGTCCCACGTTTTATCAGGCGCAAGAGTCTTTCCAACGATCTGGACTGGCAGGCCTATTGCCAGCTCGGCGAGGGCCGAAGGATGGGCACAAGCTGAGCGCGGAAGTTCTGGACTACGTGGTCAGTTTGCGGGGGGCAGATCCCAAGCTCACAACCGTTCAGTGCGTGAAAACCATTCAAGAACGTTTTGCAATTACCGTCCACAGGCGCAGTCTCGAGCGAGCTCTGGCGCGGCGCAAAAAAAAACCGCAGGATCAAACTTGAAGTTTTCCGTTCCCGCCGATGCAGCAGCAGCGTACGAAGCGTTGCGGCCCTACCTCATCGACCCTGCGGACCAGTCCGGGGCAACCCGTGGCCCCGCCGTTTTGCTTCGCCATGGAATGTTGGCTTGGGCCAGCGCTTCGAGACAGCTGCCGACTTCTTCGCTTTCATCCAGCTCTATCAGCAGATCGCCCGTTCCTTCCGAGGTCTCGAAGGAATTGGTTCAGGTCATGGCCGGGTTGCTTCTCCATCATGGAAAGGATTGCATGCATGCCTGAACTGAAAGTCACGAACGCACATCTGGAGCGGGATGCGTATCTCTACATTCGTCAGTCAACACCTCGCCAGGTGATAGAGAACACCGAGAGCACACAGCGTCAGTACGCGCTGCGCGAGAGAGCCGTGGCGCTCGGATGGCCATTGGAACGCGTCCATGTGATTGATTGTGATCTCGGCAAGACCGGGTCTCAGGCGGCCGGCCGCGATGGATTCCAGCAACTGGTCAGTGAAGTGGCGCTGGGCAAGGCGGGGATGATCATGGGGCTCGAGGTCTCCCGGTTGGCGCGGAACTGCGCAGATTGGCACCGGCTAATGGAGTTATGTGAGATCGCCGGCGCTTTGATCCTGGATGAGGACGGTCTCTACGATCCTGCTACGTTCAATGACAAGCTCCTTCTCGGTTTGAAGGGAGAACTGAGCCAAGCGGAACTGCATTTTCTGAAGGCGCGGATGCGTGGCGGCCTACTGAATAAAGCGCGCCGCGGCGAGCTCGAGATGAGACCACCGATTGGTTTGGTCTACCTGTCGGACGGAAGCATAGGGATCGATCCTGATCGGGAAGTCCAGTCCGCCATACGATTAGTCTTCGACACCTTTGAGCGCACTGGTTCGGCAATGCAGACGGTCCGCTATTTTCACGAGGAAGATCTGCGGTTTCCTCGGCGTATTCTTGCGGGCGAGCGGAAGGGCGAACTGCTCTGGGGCCCAGCCGAACCCACCCGGATCACCCAAATTCTCCACAACCCCCGATATGCTGGGCGCCTTCGTCTATGGTCGCACACGCACACGCCGCAGGCCGGATGGCAAGTCCCTCGTACTCAAAGTGCCCCGGGAGGAATGGCAGTTTCTGATCCGCGACATACATCCGGGCTACATCAGCTGGGATCAATTTGAAGCGAACCAGAAGCGCCTGGCTGAAAATATTTTAGCGTTCACCATGCGCAGGTTGGGGCCGCCGCGGGAAGGACCGGCTTTGTTGCAGGGACGCGTGCTGTGCGGCCTCTGCGGCGAACGCATGGAGGTTCATTACTGGAAGGAAAAAGAGAAGATTGGAATCAGTTACGTTTGCCAGGAAGCCTCGGTCCACCGAGGCTCGAAAGTGTGCCAGCGTGTGCCGGGCAACGTTGTGGATCGAGCGGTGAGTGCTCTCTTGCTGGAGTTGGTCCAGCCGCTGACATTGGAGGTGGCGCTCGCCGTCGAACAGGAAGTGAAATCGCGTTATGCCGAAACCGATGCGCTGCGTCGGCAACAGGTGGACCGCGCGCGGTACGAGGCTGAGTTGGCTCGCCGACGATACATGAGTGTCGATCCCGACAATCGCCTTGTGGCTGGCACCCTGGAAGCAGAGTGGAATGAGAAACTGCGCACCCACGCAGCGGCGCAGGAAGACTATGAGCGGCATACCGAGCAGCAGCGCCGCCTGAGTGAGGAAGAGGTGCGCCAGAAAGTCCTCTCGCTCGCCACCGATTTTCCGCGCATCTGGAATGATCCGAATCTCGAAGCGCGGGAGAGGAAACGGACGCTGCGGCTACTCATCGAAGACGTAACACTGATTAAAGCCGACCAGATCACCGCACACGTGCGCTTGCGAGGAGGGGCTGTGCGGACGTTGACCGTTGATCGACCATTGCCCATGTCGCGGATTCGCAAAACCAAACCGGAAGTCGTGGCGGAGATCGACGCTTTGCTGAACGAGCACTGTGATCGTGAAGTGGCGGAAATTCTGAATCGGCGGGGGCATCGGACTTGGCAGAACCAGGCGTTTACGGTAAAGAAGATCGTGCAGATTCGCATGGTCTATCACCTCAGGAGCCGGTTCGGCCGGCTGCACGACCAAGGCCTGTTGACAGCGAAAGAGATGAGCAGTGCCCTGAGAGTTTCCGAAAACACTGTGCACGAGTGGGCACGGTCCGGTCTGTTGCGCGGCGTCATCTGCCCGGGCCATTCGCTCTACGAACCGCTCCAGGGTGTCACGATTGTCAAGGGGCGTGGAGGCCGCAGAGCGACCCCGCCGACTTTGACCGCTATTAAGTCCGGACAAGGTGCAATATGAAACGCAAGCTTTACCTCGCGGCTGTCCAGTACGTGCCGACAAAGACCGCTAAGCCAAGGAGCGCTCCCCACAGGACATCGGCAGCATAGTGATAACGCCCCGCGACAGCGCCCACAGCAATGCTAAGCGCCACTAAAGCGAAAGCTAATCCCTCCAAGGGTGCGAGCCGAAGCAAAACCAACGATGCGGCTACAGCTGCTGCCACATGAGCACTGGGGAATGTGACGGCTTGGATGCTCGCGTGCCGCAGTATCTGAAGATTTAGCCGCCTCAGCCTTGTTTCCGGAATGGCCGATGTAGTATCGGAAAAGACTCGGGGCGGCAAGGCTTGGACAAAGGGTGTAGTTGCGTAGCAAGGGTACATGGCTAGCAAG
>DATJKY010000852.1:0-3919 GCA_035490955.1 Terriglobia bacterium
AAGGAGACAAAAGGAGGTGAACCTCAGATCAAGATCGAGCCCGGAACCCTAACTGACGACTGTCCACCGAACCGGGGGAACCCTACCCGCCGAACCCCCGAGGATTGAGTTTCGGTTATTTCGCAGACTCGCCGCTGAAGGTCTCGAAGAACGTTGGAGTATGGTCATCCTGGAACCGATGGGGATCGGCAACAAAGCGCGGGGACAACGCTACTTAGCCAACGTCGAATTTCCTCTTCAGGCTGGTTGTGGAGGCCGCGCGGGGGCGGACGCTCGCCGCCTAAGTGAGCCACGCCCGTCGCTCACGTCCCGGCGGGGATCTCTTGCAGATCGCGCGACGTAGGGGCGAATCAGGCCGCCCGGGGCGCCTCAGCGCTCGTGACTGACACCGCCACTAGGTCTGTGCGCTTGTACCTAAAGTCCGGGAAACAACCAGTCCACTAGCGAACCCACTGTCCAGAGTCCGCCGACACCGAGCGCGGCGACACCGACTGCAAACAGGGCCATAATGATCAATCGCGCTGAAGCTCTCGCGAGACTGTCCCAAGGCGGCTTGCCGTAAAGCGCTGCTTGCGCGGCCGGAGTTGGATTCTCTGGAGCCGTAGCAGCCCACGCGCCGATGACAGGGCCAAGATCACCACGTAAATCGCGCGCGTCAAGTTCATGTGAGAACTTCCCCGGACAGCGGACAGATTCCGCCGGGCGGACTTCATACGGCAGGCCGCATTTGTACGTCAAGGCTTACCCGGCAGTGATGTGCCGTGTGTCAAAAGTAATGGTGATTCCCGGCAACCGAAGATTGCGCGCAGCCCGAGGCTATGCCTCTGGACCCGGCCAGGGACCGTTATGATCAAGATATGAAATTCGCGCTCGTCAACGGGCAACGCCAAGAAGCTGAACCCAATCTTTCAGACAGCTGTCCAACCTGCGATGGCCGAATGGTGGCCAGGGCAGGCAAGAAGGGATCCTTATGCGATTCGAGAAGCAGACGTTTGACCACACCGAAATCACGCTAGACGAGAATGAGTTCGTCGACTGTACGATCGCAAACTGCACGTTGGTGTTTCATGGTGGCCCGATGTCAGTCACTCGCACGCGCGTTGCCAGCGTTCAATACGTGCTTGTGGATTCCGCAGTGCACACCACCAGATTTCTGGCTCGCCTGCGTATGTACAATCCACCAGCGTTTGAAAAGCTGATGCAGGACGCGCTTAACAACGTACACGCGGCGCAGTTGACAACTCGGCTGCAATGAATTTGCGAGAGCGGAAGCTGTAGCGCGGCCCTCAGCTTGATGAGAATTAACCGACGGCACGACGTGTGGTTGCATCGAGCCATCAACCACTACTCGCCGTAGTGCTCGCGGTGACGCCCACCGGGCAGTGTGCACGCGCAACAGCTTGCGTGGACGGGACCTTAGCGGCGGCACCAGCCGTGCCCGAAGCGGTCGGCGTGCCGCGCGGGATAGTAAATTTCGTCGTAAGGAGTATTCAGTGGGCCGCCAACCGCCTCGGGGTGAAGATACTTTGTTCCCGAACGGTGTGCCGACCCATCCTAGATCGGGAGTTATTGCCATGCCGGCCCTCGCAGTTGCTCAGGAAAGAACCAATGTGCGGCAAACCACGTCCCCAGCTCCCTTTCAGACGGAGCCCGGTCGACCGCACCCTTTGGGTGCTACGGTCGATCAGGACGGAGTCAATTTCTCGGTGTTTTCACGAAACGCCACATCCGTCGAGCTGCTTCTGTTTGAGCGGCACGACGACGTCCAGCCACTCCAAATCATTAAGCTCGACCCGTCGATCCATGAGACCTTCTTTTTCTGGCACGTCTACGTCAGGGGATTGAGGCCCGGCGCTCAGTACGCCTACCGTGTTGATGGGCCGCAGGATCTTCGCGGTAGGGGCTTTCGTTTCAACCCCAACAAGGTGCTGATCGACCCCTACGCGCTCGGCAACAGCAAGACACTCTTTAAGCGCGACTCTGCTGTCGGCCCTTCCGATAATCTGGCGACTTCGATGCGCAGCGTTGTGATCGACGCTCAAGACTACGACTGGGAGGGCGACCGACCTCTGCGCCGGCCGACAAAGGACCTGATCATCTATGAGATGCACGTCGCCGGCTTTACCCGGCACCCATCTTCCAAGGTGAGGCATCCAGGCACATTCTCGGGTGTCATCGAGAAGATCCCTTACCTCCGGGAATTGGGAATCACCGCCGTGGAGCTCCTGCCGGTGATGCAGTACGACGACAAGGAGGTCCTGCGGCTGTCGCCGTATGGCTCCAGCCCGCTAAGAAACTACTGGGGCTACAGTACCATCAGCTTCTTCGCACCGCAGGACAGTTACTGCGTTCACCCGGAGGAGGGCGATCACCTCCATAATTTCCGCGACATGGTAAAGGCGCTGCACCGGGCCAACATCGCCGTAATCATTGACGTGGTTTTCAACCACACTAACGAGGGCAACCATCTCGGGCCCACTTTCAACTTCAAGGGATTCGGAAACGAGATCTACTACCACTTAGTCGAACAGGACCGCAACTATTACAAGGACTACTCCGGCTGTGGCGACACCCTCAACTGCAACCACCCCATCGTGGGGAAATTCATCGTCGAGTGCCTGGAGTTCTGGGTGCGGGAGATGCACGTGGATGGGTTCCGCTTCGACGAGGGCTCGATCCTCGCCCGCGGGCAAGACGGTGCGCCATTGGCTTACCCACCGGTGGTGTGGAGCATCGAACTGTCCGAGGAGCTGTCAGACGCCACAATCGTCGCCGAGGCCTGGGATGCTGCCGGCCTGTATCAGATCGGCTACTTCCCGGGTTACCGCTGGGCGGAGTGGAACGGCCGTTATCGTGATGACATCCGCCGTTTCGTGAGAGGCGACCCGGGCCTGGTCGGCGCCGTCGCCGCGCGGCTGGCCGGCAGTGCGGACATCTATCAGACCAGCGGCCACCTTCCAACCAACAGTGTCAATTTCGTCACCTGCCACGACGGCTTCACTCTGAACGACCTGGTGAGCTACAACTATAAACACAACGAGGCCAACGGCGAGGACAACCGCGATGGCATCAATGACAATTTGAGCTGGAACTGCGGCGTGGAGGGTGCTAGCGACGATCCAGCGATCGAGGCATTGCGTGAACGGCAAATCAAGAACTTCGCCGCGATCCTCACGATGTCGCGCGGCGTGCCGATGTTCGTGGCCGGCGATGAGGTGCGGCGCAGTCAGTCTGGCAACAACAACGCGTACTGCCAGGACAATGAGATCAGCTGGTTCGACTGGCGGCTGACGGAGAAGAATCGCTCGCTGCTACGCTTCTGGAAGAAGCTGATTGCCGCGCGTCGCCATTTCCGTGTGGAACGTAAGGGTAGCTTCTTCGACGGGGAGGTAACTGAGCGCGGAATGCCTGATGTTGCCTGGCACGGCACTCGGCTGAACAAGCCAGGCTGGGAAGATCCCAACGCCCGTTGTCTGGCGTTTACGCTCGGCGGCTTCAATGGAGAGCCCGACGTTCACGCGGTCCTCAACATGTACTGGGACGCCCTCGATTTTCAGGTGCCCATGGTTCCAGGGCGACGCTGGCACCGGTTCATCGATACCGCACGGCCGTCGCCCGAGGACATAGTGGACGCCGACCAGCAGCTACCGATCGAGAGCGACCTGGTCCGGGTAGAGGGCCGCAGCGTGCTAGTCCTGCTATCACACTGATCGTCAAGGCCGGCGAATCCATTACGACGCCTATTGCGCGTTCACGATCGACGTCACCGGTTCAATGTCCGTAGGTGAGTAGCCCAAGGGAGTTGCACCCCAGGCCCTCGCAGAACCGGACGTGAACCTCGCGATTCATCCGGCTCCTATTGCCAACCGTGTGCGGCCAAAGCCCAATGCGCGAAGAGCGTGGGTTGACGTCGCCGGAT
>DATJKY010000853.1:0-6518 GCA_035490955.1 Terriglobia bacterium
GCGTATGCCACTAGCCATTGCCCACGCGTCTCATTCAATTACAATAGGCTCCGCTTTGACGGCCTACTTCTTTACGTCGCACGTTTTAGGATATCTCAACACGTGACGTGAAGAATGGCGTTGGTCTGGTCAGCGTTCTCCTCCAAGGCCTTGATCGCTTCAGCCGTGGGAAGAATCATTAACTCGATCTTAATGCTGGTGAGACGTGCGCGCAGAGCGCAGGAAGTACGCCAGGTCACTTCACTTCAAGGCGGCGTTCAAGAGACAAGCCAGCCTCACGTCGGCCTCCTCAACTAACAACTTCACCACCGGCGAATACCAACGCAATTCGACGTCCATAGAAACCCTACTTACTCCTAGCCTCCGGAAGGTCTCATCCCGTCCTCTCTCGCGTGGCGGCCGACCACGCTCTCAAGCCGCGGGCCCACCCCGGCGATAAGACCAAACGAGTGGGCCGCACCTCTGCCTCACAGACAGCGCCTTTGATCCGCACTGAGGCTCGCGGTCCTGTTCCTCCTTATCCTGCGAGCCTCACTTACCAGCCCTACCGGCCGACAGAACCCATCAGCCCCTTGTGACTGGGCGCTCGCTATGCTGCTCTGGGCATGGAAGTAGCCCGACAGACGGGGCCATCCCGACCAGCGCCTCGCCTGCCCTAACCGATATTAGGCTCGCACCGGCGCCAATCTGCGGAGTCGGGACCACGGGCTGCCATTGGCCTCGCTCCCATTCGAACGCCAGCGGGCCGCCAACCGTGCCCTGGCTCAATAGCGTTTAAAGAACCGGCCCCGCTCCGCCGATGAACCAAACGAGTGGACACCTCCAATGGCCAAAACATGGTTGCCCGATTCGCCAGACACCCGAAGCATTCTCGACAAGGCCGGGATCAGTTACACCGCCGTCGGCGAGATTGGCTTTACAGCCACCCGAGCTGGGGTTAGAGATACCGTCACTCCGATGCGCTACCTCCGTGTCGATCGATGGCTAAACCGCCGACTCGAAAGGCAACTCGACAAGGCTGCCAGGTGCACTACCCTCCACTTGGACAGATAGCCGTTCTTGACACCCGCTCGTCCTTGGCCATTGTCGGGCTCGGTGGAAATTCTTCCTTAAGATAGGTTGTCTCGTTCCGCAAATGCCCGCGGGATGTTTCACACTAAAATTCGGTCTTGGCGAAGGCCACGTCGCAGACCAAAGTGGATTCTGGCCACCTCTCGCCGATGAAGCGAATCGACAATCCGAGTTCGGCGGCACACTCCGGCTGACTTCTGCCCGCCGCGAGCATCCTTCGAAGCCTCGCAGCGCCTTGCGATCCAGCTTCGCTGGCCTGGCAACCTCACTTCTCGAAGCTCGGTCTCTGCTGTGGGCCTTCGCTCTCGCGACACGACCCATTTGGGCCATCGCGGCAGGGTCATCTGCCCGATGAAGGATTCCGGGTCAACGTGGCAAGGGATTTTACTGCTCTCAAATGGTAGGCATGGGCCGGACCTTTGTAGAGCGCTGGCCCGGCCCCCCCAAAATGCGGCACCAACTGGTCCCCGAACATCATCATGACCGGACCGGGCTGCCCTTGATAATGCCCTCCGGATTGCCCCCCCAGATCACGCGGGATGATACAACAGCCGAAAATAAGCATGGGCGGGAAAAGGAACCTGCGCGAGACGGCGCGATCTCGGTCCTGGGTCTCTTCCTGACGCCGCGAGTAGTCTAACCGCCTCCAAAAGGACGGCGGGGGGCATTCGAATGATCAGACCATTCTACTGGTACTTTGAGCTAGTCCACTGGCTTCGAGTGCTTTGCTACTACCTGACAGGCCACAATGAAATGCGCATCACTGGCGAGGACGTTCGCGCGGTACGCGCGGACATGAAGCTGCTGGCTGGCATGCCGACGAAGACAAGATAAGCTGTCTTGACCCAAGCCCGAGCCTCGCCTGGAGCGGTCCCACCTGGTGCGTCACCTGATCGTGTTCTGAACGCTCACGGAGGAACCGGATCAATGGCAATTGGCGATTCTCCCAGCCCCGCAGATCCCCGCATAGCTACTCCCAACCTCTTCGCATCAGACTCTGATACACCGTGGCTTGCGCGCAAGGATTGGGCTTCAGGCCAACTGTGCTACAACGCGGGCGTCAAACCGGGGATCTTTATAGGGTGCATCGGCCTGATTCTTCTGATCCTGGCTTTCCCGTTCGCCGCTGATCTGCCGCACTCGATTCGACCCTATGGCTCTTACATGCTCATCCCTCTCCTCATCTTGGGCACTCTAGGGTTTGCCGTGACGGTTCATGCGGTGCGCCTGACGATCGGAGGAATCAAAACCGGAAGAGTAGTCCTCCATCTTGACGCCGTGTCAGTTCCACTAGGTGGTCCGCTACGCGGGAAACTGAAAATATCCAAGCCGATTCCGGCCGGGCAGCGGGTGCGCCTCAAGCTGCAATGCACCAGTCTGGCTCAGACTCGCGGCGGCCCAAACGACGACGGCATCTTCAGTTCCAGAGTCGTATTCGAACATGCGGACACGACTGTATCCGACGGCAGCGGCACCATCGGGGTCTCGATGGTTACCCCGGCCAGCGCACCGGCTAGCAAAATCCAGCCGAAGAAGTGGCCCAGCCATGAGCCAACGGCAAAAATTTCGTGGGTTGAGTGGGAGCTGAGCGTGGATGACCCGAGCGAAAGAGCAGAGGACCTCCACGCTGCCTTTACACTGCCGGTTTTCAAAGTTGCTGAGTTCCCTGCGCCCGCGGCAGATGTGGAATCGATTCGTGCCGCGCGTACCGTCGAGCTGGAGTCCTACCAGCCCGGACCGGAATTCAAGGTACGCATGACTCGCCTACCTGAGGGCGGGACCGAGTTCTATTTTCCGCCGATGCGAGGCGCAGCCAACGCTGGCGCCCAAACGGTGTTTTTCTTGATTATGGCCGCCATTCTCGGCGGGGTCAGCGGCCCGCTGTTTAACAATCTCAGCGCCGGTATCAGCCACTCCGGCGATTGGTTGGTCGCGGTGCTCTATGCCACGTGGGCGATCCTCACCCTGTTCATGTTTCTCCATGTGCTCAGACTTTGGTTCGCGCCCGAACGGCTCACAATCACCAACGGGATACTCTCCGACACCTCAGGTCTTTTCGGCAAGACGCGGAGGATGCGCGTTGCCGAAATTGCCGCGATCCATGCCGTTCCGGGCGGGTCCAGGCTTAGCGCAATTAGAATCAGGCGATCGGACTGGCGCGGGCTGACAGTCGGGGACGGAATCCGCGAAAGGCGCGACGCTGAGTGGCTGGCCATGCAGATCAGCCGCGCCCTTGGTATCAAACCCTCGGCATCATTGCCGACCGACGACTACAGCGAGGAATTGAAGATGGTGCAGACTTTCTTGGATGAAATGGGCGCTGCGCGCAGGCGGCAGCGTCTGGCTGGTGAAGCCTTTCCTGATCCGTCCGCGGGTGAAAAAGGAGAGTCAAGCTAAAATAGCTCGGGGCAAGCGGGCGAGCGAGGCGTACAATCTGGAATCCAAATCGGGATACTTCTTGGACGACGTGCCAGCGGGTGCCGCAATTCGTCCCGTGGCGAAGCCTCATCAGGGGATGGGCTACGATTACGATGAGGTGAGCAACTCTGGGAAAGGCGAAACGAGGCTCCGAGAAAGGGGCGGCGCTCGGTGTTATCCAGCGCTAGCGGATTAAGCGCGAGCCCGGAGGCATTTGATAACTTCCCCAACCTGCCCGCGGTCCCGCCCGCACTTGCGGCGAGGGCGTGACTGTCCCTGTCACGGAACCCAATCACGGCACATTAGTAAAATACGGCCTCTTACGGCCATACATGAACAGGGCGTTGTCCACGGCCTTTTTGTCGTCGGTGCGGCATTCTGAGATTAGCTGGGAGAAAAACGGTAGGTACGAACCGAGATACCAGTCGACCCTGTCGTAGGCTTTGTCTCCGGTTAGGCGTCGAAAAGCGCGGCGAACGCGGGAATCAAAAATGGGGTATGTCCCGCGACTCAAAAGATGCAAAATCGTCGTGGCTCGTGCCAATCCAAATCTCTTTTGCACCGTTCGACTCGAAAACTCATCCGCGTAGGTTTTGGCAGACCACTCTGCAAGGAAGCCGGGCACTTCGAGGTGTTCGATTCGCGGGCAACTCATGTGCTGCTTGCATCCAAATCGGGAACGCCACACTTGCCACATTGGGCTTCCACTTCTTCTCACCTTTCAACGCACCGTCTTTCCATCGGCCTAGATACTCAAAATCCTCTGGCGTCAAGGAAGCTGGTTCACGTAAGAAGTGGTCAAGAGGTGGGTACTTTTCCTTCGGAAAGTCGTCCCCCCATTCACGCAGCCACATAGAAGGGTCGCTTAGGGGCGTACCGCTGTGAGAACGGAAATCAAAAGGGTCTGGCTACTTTTCGACGACGGTCAAGTATGGCGAAACTAAGCACTTAGCACCAGCGCCGCTGTTCAATGGCCACCTAAAAGGCGGGTTATGCGGATATCCTGGGGTTTTGCTCGCGTCTAGCGGCCAGATTCAGCCTGCTTAGCCAAGGATGCCAGGGCGGAGCGCGACAACTGCTCCAAGCGACTCAGCAGCAATTTCCACTTGCGGTACTGCAGAGAGCCGGCCTTGTAGATCGGCCCCGCTGCGGCAGTGAGCCGTACATTCATCGTCTTGCCTTGCGCTTTGTACGTCCATTCCCAATAAGGGCCATGACGTTTGGAGGGGTTCTGGTGGCAGGCACACCCCGGCTGGCCGCATTTCATTTTCCGCTCCAGGACAGTTCCTTTGCAGAAGTACTCCAGATTTTCCAGTTCCCGCTTTAGTTGACGAAACCGCCGGGCGTAGGGATCGACGGGGGCGGCGCGGGGAATCGTTCGGGATCTACGCATATTTTTCTGGACCAGGCCTCCTCTCCTACGGAACTAATACCGTAGGAATATGTCAAGCGTCACTCCCTTGCCTTCTTCTACCCGGCTTCCACCCTTCACAGTCCCCGCTGCCTACACCGCTCGGCAGCAGTTCTTCTTACTGGAACCGTGGCTAGCTTCGCCTCAGACCTTGCAACTCCCCCTGCATCCGGTCGAGTGCCAGCAGGAGCATAAAGGGCGCGAGGTGCAGCGCTTGCTCCTCGAGACGCACATCCAGCAGCCAGGCCAGGGAGCGGTGGGCCTCGCCCTCCAGGTTAACCAGGACCTCCGGCCAGTGCTGTACTCCCACCGGCGGCTGCACACACGACGGTTGAAGACCATCTTTGGCCCCGTCGACATTACGCGCATGAGTTACTCCCGGCCTGGCGCCGAGAGCATCCATCCGCGGGATGAAGCCCTGCAATTGCCCGCACGCTCGTTCTCCTACGAACTGCAAAAGCGCATGGTGAAGGCCGCCGTCCAGGGAACCTTCCGCGAAGCCCGTGAGCGCATTGTCGAGATGACCGGCGCGCCGGTCCCCACGCGCAGCATCGAAGAGGTGATCCAAGACGCGGCCCAGGACTTCGACGCCTTCTATGCCGAGCGCACGCCGAAACCCTGGACTGACACGGAGGCGATTCTAGTGGCGGCCGTAGATGGCAAGGGCATTCCCATGATCAAGCCCGGCGGGGCCCAACGTCGAATACGGCTGACCAAGGGGCAGAAGGCCAACCGCAAGAGGATGGCCACGGTGGCCGCTGTGTTTACGCGGGCCCCGTGGGTTCGCACTCCCCGACAGGTGGTGGAAAGCCTATTCGATACGGACCGGATCATTCGCGCTAGCGACCCACCGGCTCCGCGTCCGGAGCACAAGCGGGTTGGGGCCAGCTTGACCAAAGGCAAGGCCGCCGTGATTGACGAGGTGGCCGCCGAGATGTTACGCCGCGATCCGCAGGGCCACAAGACCCACGTGGCGCTCACCGAGGGGGAGCGAGCCTTGCAGGAGCTGGTCAGCGAGAGACTCCCGGTCACGCTCATCCTGGATCTGCTCCATGTCCTGGAGAAGCTTTGGAAGGCGGCCTATGTGTTCCATCCCGAAGGGAGCCCGGAAGCCGAGCATTGGGTTCGCCTTCGCGCCGAGAAAGTCCTGCAAGGGTCCGTGAGCCAGGTGGTCAAGGGTCTTCGACAAAGTGTCACCAAGCTCGGCCTCGGCGGCAGCAAGGGGACGACGCTCTCCAACGTGGCGGGCTACCTCTACCGCAATCGTACCCGCATGCGCTATAACGAATACTTGGCACAAGGCTTGCCGATCGCCAGTGGCCCTGTGGAGGGCGCCTGCAAGAGCCTCATCAAGGACCGCATGGAACGTTCAGGTATGCGCTGGACCGAGGGAATGGCGGAGGCTGTCGTGAAGCTCAGGGCGATTTACCTGAGCGGAGATCTCGACCCATACTGGTCTTTCCACATTCAGAGAGACCAGGAACGAGTCCATCCTCCTGGCAGATGGAGCGTCGTCGAAAAGTAGCCACACCCAAAAGATTTTCATCAGGTGATGCTTAATGGTTTGCGCGCTGATCGAGAACTTTTGCGCACATCGTTGTTCGCGTGGCCGACGACA